>PMKG01000465.1 GCA_003157675.1 Acidobacteriota bacterium | reverse complement strand
ACGTGCGCGACGGCCTCAAGCCGGCCCACCGCCGCGTGCTCTACGGCATGCGGACGATGGGGCTGGCGAGCAACCGGGCCTACCGCAAGTGCGCCAAGATCGTCGGCGAGGTGATGGGCAACTACCACCCGCACGGTGACGCCGCGATCTACGACACGCTCGTGCGGCTCGCGCAGGACTTCAACATGCGGTCGCCCCTCATCGACGGCCAGGGGAACTTCGGCTCGATGGACGGCGACCCGCCGGCGGCCATGCGCTACACCGAGGCCCGGCTGAAGCCCCTCGCCGAAGAGATGATGGCCGACCTCGAGAAGGAGACGGTGGAGTTCGTCCCCAACTACGACGAAACCACCGAGGAACCGAGCGTCCTTCCCGCGCCGTTTCCCAACCTGCTCGTCAACGGCTCGGTCGGCATCGCTGTCGGGATGGCGACCAACGTGCCGCCGCACAACCTCCGCGAGGTGGTCGACGGCGCCATCTGGCTGATCGAGCACTCGGCCGAGACGCCGGAGGCGAAGTTCAAGGGGCTTCTTCGGCTCATTCCCGGGCCCGACTTCCCGACCGGCGCCCGCATCGTCGGGCGCTCGGGGATCGTGCAGGCGTACCGGACCGGTCGCGGCAGCATCACGATTCGCGCCAACGCCTCGGTCGAGGAGTCGGCGAAGGGCGACCGCAGCTCGATCGTGGTCACGGAGGTCCCCTACCAGGTCAACAAGGCGAAACTCATCGAGAAGATCGCCGATCTGGTGCGGGACAAGACGATCGAGGGGATCTCGGACCTGCGCGACGAGTCGGACCGCGACGGGCTCCGCATCGTCATCGAGCTGAAGCGCGGCGAGATGGCGGACGTCGTCCTCAACAANNTACAAGCACACGCCGCTGCAGACGAACTTCGGCGTGATCATGCTCGCCATCGTCGGCGGCCGGCCGCGATACCTGTCGCTCGTCGAGGCGCTCGAACACTTCATCGAGTTCCGCCGCGAGGTGGTGAGACGACGGACCGAGTTCGAGCTCCGGAAGGCGGAGGCGCGGGCCCACATCCTCGAGGGCCTGAAGATCGCCCTCGACCGGCTCGACGCGGTCATCACCCTCATCCGCGAGTCGAAATCGCCCGCCGAGGCCCGCGACGGCCTGATGGCCAGCTTCGGCCTCAGCCAGATCCAGGCGCAGGCGATCCTCGACATGCAGCTCCAGCGGCTCACCGGCCTGGAGCGGCAGAAGATCCTCGACGAGCTGACCGAGGTCCGGGCGCAGATCGAGCGGCTGCTCGCGATCCTCGGCAGCGAGACGCTGCTGACGCGGATCGTCGTCGACGAGCTGCGGGAGATCCGGGAGACGTTCGGCGACGCGCGCCGCACGGAGATCATCGAAGAGGAAGGGGAGTTCCGGATCGAGGACCTCATCGCCGACGAGGACATGGCGATCACGGTCAGCAACACCGGCTACATCAAGCGGACCGCCGTGTCGAGCTACCGGACGCAGCGCCGCGGGGGGCTCGGCCGCAAGGGGATGAGCGTGCGCGAGGAGGATTTCGTCTCGCACCTGTTCATCGCCTCCACGCACGCCTACATCCTGATCTTCAGCGACCGGGGCCGGGTGTACTGGCTCAAGGTCTACGAGATCCCCGACGTCGGCCCCGACGGGAAGGGGAAGGCGATTGCCAACCTCGTCTCGATGCTGCCCGACGAGAAGATCGCCGCGCTGCTGGCGGTCCGGGAGTTCGAGGAGGGCCGGTTCGTCGTGATGGGCACCCGGCGGGGGNNCAGCTCAGCGACGGCCACGGCGGGATCTTCATCGGCACCCGGGACGGCATGGCCATCCGGTTCGCGGAGGAGGACGTCCGGCCGACCGGCCGCGGCACGTTCGGCGTCCGGGGGATCGCCCTCCGGGACGACGACGCGGCGGTGGCCATGGAGGTGGTCACCCCCGGGGGCACCGTCCTGACCGTGTCGGAGAATGGTTTCGGCAAACGGACCGCCCTCGACGAATATCGCGTGCAGTCGAGGGGCGGTTTGGGTATCATCAACATCCACACGACGGACCGGAACGGGAAAGTTGTGGGGATCGCCTACGTGCGCGACGAGGATGAGCTGATGCTCATCACGCANNCAGGGCAAGGTATTGCGCACCGGCGCGCGCGACGTCCGAACCATCGGCCGGGCCACCCAGGGCGTCCGGCTCATCGGGGTAGAGGACGACGATCGGGTCGTGTCGATCGCCCGGCTCGCAGAACGAGAAGCGGATCTCAACGAGTAGAGAAGGAGGCTGGCATGCATCGGCCGCGTTATCTTCGGTGTTTACTCCTCGCTCCCGTCCTGGTCGGTCTCGTGTTCGCCGCCGCGGGCTGCGGAGGATCGGAAAACGACCTGATGATCAAGAAGTTCTTCATGGCATCAGGCGCTGGTGACACGGTCACGCTCGGGAACATCGCGACCGTTTCGTTCGATCCCAACAGGGACGGTCGGGCGCAGAACGTGTCGTTCGTCAGCGAGACGCCCGAGCAGACGCGCGTGCTGAAGATCAAGGAACTCGACAAGGCCTTCAAGGACGCCCAGGCCGTCGCGTCTGACGTCAGCAAGCAGATGAAGGAATTCCAGGACAAGAACGCCGAGGCCATCAGCCGGGTGCTCAAGATCGAGCAGTCGGGCAAGGGCAAGCCGACCGGCCACGACGCCGAGGTGCAGAAGACCTGGACCGGGTGGCGCGACAAGTCGTCGGTGGCCGAGAAGGCCCTGTCCGAGGCCAGGATGGCCCTGTCGACCGAGCGGAGGGTCGCCGACCTGAGCCTGCCGGACAAGGACGCGACCGCGTTCGATGCGACGGAGGCCACCAAGGAAGTCACCGTCACCGCGAACGTGCTGACGCCCGACAAGCAGTCGGTCAAGAAGACGCTGGTGCTCACCCTGCAGCGCGTCGTCCTGAACGAGGGGGGCGGCAAGCCGCCGATCGAGGGCAAGTGGATGATCACCGGCCTCAAGGAAGCCGCTGCCGCCAAGTAGACCGCGGCCGTTGCTGCCTCAGCCGACCGATCGATCACGAAGGGGCGCCCCGCGGTGCCCCTTTGTCTGTGTACGGCGCGTGCCGGCGGGCCCTCAGAGGATCTCGAGCTTGGCGTAGCGCGCCAGCAGGCGCTTGGATCCCACCGTCGTGAACCGGACGACCAGCTTCAGGTCGCCGTCGGCAGGCTCGACGCTCACCACCGTGCCCACGCCGAACTTCTCGTGACGCACGCGCGCGCCGGCCGCGAGGTGGCCTGCGCGCGACTGGTCCTCGTCCTCGTAGGCGTACGCGGGCGCCTCCTCCTTGACGCGAGACGGCCCCCGCCTGAACGCCGGCGTCCCGCGCGTCCCCGGCTCGCCGCGGGTCCACCCGTTGCGGCGGCCCGCCCACAGCCCCGGCTGGTACAGCCCCGATCCGACCGGCTCGACCCGCTCGATGAGCTCGGCGGGGATCTCGTCGATGAAGCGTGACGGGGCGGCGGGACGGAACTCGCCGTACCACCGCCGGCGGCCCGCGCTCCCGAGGTGCAGCCTGCGCCGCGCCCGCGTCATGCCCACGTAGCACAGCCGGCGCTCCTCCTCGAGCTCGGCTTCGTCCTCGCTCGACCGCGAGTGGGGGAACAGCCCCTCCTCGAGGCCCGCGATGAAGACGATGGGGAACTCGAGCCCCTTGGCGCTGTGCAGCGTCATCATCATGACGCGAGCGTCCGCCGCGCCCTCGGCCTCGTCCACGTCGGAGAGCAGCGACAGCGTGTCGACGAAGCCGCCGAGCGTGGCGCCCGGCTCCCGCAGCTCGTACTCCTTCGCCGCCGACACCAGCTCGGCGAGGTTCTCGACGCGCCCCTCCGCTTCCTCGGTGCGGTCCTCCCGCAACGCGGACAGGTAGCCGGTCCGGTCGAGGACCTTGCCGATGGCGGCCGACACCGGCTCCTGCCGGACGACCTCCGCGAGGCCGGCCACGAGATCGCGGAACACGCGCAGCGACGAGGCGGCGCGCCCGGTGAAGGCCCCGCGGTCGAGGCCGCCGACCAGCCGCGACCAGAGCGAGCGCGGCGAGATCCCGCCGGCGCCGGAGAGATCGAGGCCGGCCGGCGCCGCGTCGAGCGCGTCCATCACGCCCTTCCCGATCCCCCGCGGCGGCACGTTGATCACCCGGCGCAGGCTCACGTCGTCGGCCGGGTCGAGGACGAGCTTCAGGTAGGCGAGGGTGTCCTTGATTTCCTTGCGCTCGTAGAACCGGACGCTGCCGACGATCCGGTACGCGATCCCCTCGCGGCGCAGCGCGTCTTCGATCACGCGTGACTGCGCGTTGGTCCGGTAGAGCACCGCCATCGGCGTGTCGCCGTCGGTGCGTACCGCCTCCCGCGCCACGCGGGCGATGGCGTCGGCCTCCTCGAGCTCGTCGACCGCCTGATGGTAGCGGATCTTCTCTCCGCCCAGGGTCTCGGTCCAGAGCCGCTTCTCCTTGCGGTTGCGGTTCCGGCGGATGAGGGCCGAGGCGGCGTCGAGGATGACCTCGGTCGACCGGTAGTTGCGCTCGAGGCGCACGACCCTGGCGTCAGGGTAGTCGGCCTCGAAGTCGAGGATGTTGCGCAGGTCGGCGCCGCGCCACTTGTAGATCGACTGGTCGGGGTCGCCGACCACGCAGAGGTTGCGGTGCGCCTCGGCCATCCGCTTCATCAGCAGGTACTGCGGCCGGTTGGTGTCCTGGTACTCGTCGACGAGCAGGAAGCGGAACCGGTCGGCGTAGCGCGCACGGACCTCAGGCTTGTCGAACAGCGCGACCGTCTTGAGCAGCAGGTCGTCGAAGTCGAGCGCGTGGCTGTCCTCGAGCGCCCGCTGGTAGCGCTCGAAGATCCGGCCGACCTGCTTGTCGTGGGGGTTGTAGCCGCCGGCGAAGGACTCGGGCCCGAGGCACAGGTTCTTCGCGTGGCTGATCCGGCTGAGCGCGGCCCGCGGCTGCACGAGCGTATCGTCGATCCCCAGCTCGCGCATCGCCTGCTTCACCGCCGAGAGCTGGTCCGAGGAGTCGTAGATGACGAAGTCGCGGGAGAGGCCGAGCACCGGCGCCTCGCGCCGGAGCAGCCGCGCGCACATCGAATGGAACGTCGACACCCACGCGCCGGAGGCGGCGTCGCCGAGCAGCGCGGCCACGCGCTGACGCATCTCCTCCGCCGCCTTGTTGGTGAAGGTGACCGCGACCACCTCGCCCGGCTCGGCGTGGCCCGCGCCGATCAGGTAGGCGACCCGGTAGGCGATGACGCGGGTCTTGCCGGACCCGGCACCAGCGAGGATGAGGAGGGGGCCGTCGACCTGCAGCACGGCCTCGCGCTGCTCGGGATTGAGTTCTTCCAGAAAATCCATGGCGTAGTGGCTGGTGGCTAGTGGTCAGTATGTCACGCGTGATCGACTGACCACTAGTCACTAACCACTAGCCACTATTCTACCGTGACGCTCTTGGCCAGATTGCGCGGCTGGTCGACGTCGCAGCCCCGGCGCACCGCGATGTGGTAGGCCAGCAACTGCAGCGGGATCACGGTGACGAGCGGCGTGAGCCGCGGGCGCGCCTCCGGAAGGCTGATGATGGAGTCGTGCTCGGTGTCGAGCAGCGTCTCGACCAGTTCGTCGCGGCCGGTGGTGAGCGCGATGATCGACCCGCCGCGCGCCTTGACCTCCTGGATGTTGCTCAGCATCTTCTCGAACACGTGATCGCGCGGTGCCAGCGCCACGACGGGCATCTGCTCGTCGATGAGCGCGATCGGCCCGTGCTTNNCTCCTTGAGCTTGAGCGCCCCCTCGAGCGCGATCGGGTAGTTGATGCCGCGGCCGAGAAAGAGGAAGTCCCGCCGGTTGTAGAACCGGCGCGCGATCTCGTCCACCAGCGCCGAGACGCGCAGCGTCTGCTCGATGAGCGTGGGCACCTGCAGCAGGCCGTCGATCTCCTCGCGCGCCTGGTCCGGCGTCAGGGCGCCGCGCACCTGCGCCAGGTAAAGAGCCAGCAGGTGCAGCGCCACGAGCTGCGAGGTGAACGCCTTGGTCGACGCGACGCCGATCTCCGGCCCCGCGTGCGTGTAGATGGTGCCCTCGCTCTCGCGCGTCGCCATGCTGCCCACGACGTTGCAGATGGCCATGCTGCGCGCGCCGCGGGCCTTCGCCTCGCGCATCGCGGCCAGCGAGTCCGCCGTCTCGCCCGACTGGGTGATCACCACCGCCAGCGTCTTCCGGCCCACGATGGGCGAGCGATACCGGTACTCGGAGCCGTAATCGACCTCGACCGGGAGGTGGGCCAGGCCCTCGATGAGGTACTTGCCGACCAGCCCCGCGTGCCACGAGGTGCCGCACGCGATGATCGTCACGTTCTCGATCGCGGCCAGGTCCCCGTCGGTGAGCGCCATCTCCTCGAGGAAGACGCGCCCGGTGTCGAGCGAGACGCGGCCGAGCACGGTGTCGCGCGCCGACTGCGGCTGCTCGAAGATCTCCTTCAGCATGAAGTGCTTGAACCCGGCCTTCTCGGCCTGGATCGGGTCCCACGTCACGCGCTGCGTCCGGCGATCGAGCGCGGCGCCGCCGAAGGTGCTGAAGGCGACGCCCGCCGCCGTGAGCACCGCCATCTCCTCGTCGGCGAGAAACACCACGTCGCGCGTGTGCGCCAGGATCGCGGGGATGTCCGACGCCACGAAGTACTCGCCCTCGCCGATGCCGACCACCAGCGGCGGGCCGTTGCGGGCGGCGATGATCTTCTGCGGCTCGGCGGAGGAGATCACGACCAGCGCGAACATCCCGCGCATCCGGGCCAGCGCCCGGCGCGTCGCCCCTTCGAGGCCGCCGCCGCCGGCACCGGCGACCTTGATCTCCTCCTCGATGAGGTGCGCCACGATCTCGGTGTCGGTCTCGGTGACGAACCGGTGGCCGAGCCCCTGCAGCTCGTGCTTCAGCTCGAGGTAGTTCTCGATGATGCCGTTGTGGACCACGACGATGCGGCCGGTGCAGTCGCGGTGGGGGTGGGCGTTCTCCTCGGTCGGCCGGCCGTGCGTGGCCCAGCGGGTGTGGCCGATGCCGTACTCGCCGTCGATCGGATCGGCCGCGATCGCCTCCTCGAGGCGCGAGAGCTTGCCGGCGCTGCGGCGCAGGGCGATGACGCCCTGTCGCACGACGGCGATGCCCGCGGAATCATACCCGCGGTACTCGAGGCGGCGCAGGCCGTCGAGGAGGACCGGAACGACGCTCTTGGGCCCGATGTAGCCGATGATGCCGCACATAACTGCCCCTCGCAGGACTCAGGATCCGGGAATCGGGCGGAGATCGCAGCCGCGCCCTAACTCTTCTTTTCGGTCATTTGCTTCAATTTCTTCAGCCGCGCCCATCCCTCCTTGTTCTCCTGGCGTCCGCGGGCGATTCCCAGTGCCCCCTCCGGCACGTCCTTGGTGATCGACGACCCGGCGGCCACGTAGGCCCCCCGGCCGATCCGGACCGGCGCGACGAGCTGCGAGTCGCTCCCGATGAAGACGCCGTCCTCGATGATCGTCGGGTGCTTGCGCTCCCCGTCGTAATTGCACGTGATCGTGCCGGCGCCGATGTTCACCTGCTCGCCGATCGTGGCGTCGCCGAGGTAGGCCAGGTGGCTCGCCTTCGACCCCGCCCCGAGGTGCGTCTTCTTGAGTTCGACGAAGTTGCCGACGCGCGAGCCGGCGCCGAGATCCGATCCCGGCCGTAGGTGCGCGAACGGGCCGACGCTCGCGCCGTCCGCGACGCGCGCCCCGACGATGACGCAGTGGTCCAGCACCTTCACGTCGTCGGAGAGCTCCGAGTCGACGATCCGGACACCGCCGTGGATCACCGCCCGCGCCCCGATCCGCGTCCGGCCCAGGAGGTGGACCCCCGGGTGGATCACGCTGTCGGGCCCGACGCTGACGCCGGCGTCGAGGTAGGTCGTGGCCGGGTCCTCGAGCGTCACGCCCGACGCCATCAGCGCCTCGCGCCGCTGCTGCCAGACGCGGGCGCTCATCGCCGCCAGTTCGGCGCGCGTGTTGATGCCGAGCGTCTCCTCGGCGCGTTCGACCGGGATCGCGATCACGCGCCGGCCGGCGCGCCGGTAGATGCCGACCAGGTCGGGGAGGTAGTACTCCTGCTGCGAATTGTCCGACGCGATCTCGTCGAGCGCGGGGAAGAGCGGCCCGAGATCGAAGGCGTAGATCCCGGCGTTGATCTCGCGAACCGCCCGCTCGGCGGGCGACGCGTCGCGGTGTTCGACGATCGCCGCCACCTCGGCGCCGTCCCGGAGGACGCGTCCGTAGCCCGTCGGGTCGTCGACGACGGCCGTCAGGAGGGTGGCGGCCGCGCGCGCCTCCTCGTGCCGCGCCACCAGGGTGCGCAGCGTGTCGGGAGAGAGCAGCGGCACGTCACCCGAGAGGACGACGAGCGTGCCGCCGAGGCCCGCGAGCAGCGGCGCGGCCTGCCGGACCGCGTGCGCCGTCCCGAGCTGGGGCTCCTGCAGCACGAACCGGAGGTCGGGGTGCGCGCCGAGCGCGGCGCGAAGCGCGTCGGCCTGGTGCCCGACGACGACGGTCGTCGTCGCCGCGCCGAGCGACGCGGAGGCGGCGAGCACGTAATCGATCATCGGCGCCCCCGCCACGCGGTGCAGCACCTTCGGCAGGGCGGACTTCATGCGCGTGCCCTTGCCCGCGGCAAGGATCAGGACGTGACACATGGGCATGCGCCTATTGAAGCACAGATGAGGCCGGGAAGTTGGCGGGTGTCAGTTTGTGGTCGTGAGTTGGTAGTTCTCAGTCTGTCGCCCGTGGCACACGGCTGACCGGCAACTGACCACTGGCAACCGTCTACCGTCTTCTCGCGGTTGCGCGGCGACGGGACGCGGGCGGCGCGGGCGGCGGGTCGAGCGTCGCCAGGAAAGCGGAGTGCTGCCGCAGCGGCTCGAGGTCCGCATCCGCTGTCGACAGGAGCCTGTTCTCCGGGTTCAGCTCGATTGCGCGCCGGAGGTGCGAGAGCGCCTTCTCAGCGTCGCCCATCGACGTGTGGGCGACCGTGAGCAGGTACTGCACGTGATCGCTCTGGGGGTGATCCGATGCGAGATCGCGCAGCAACCGCAGCGCGTCGTCGAATGCTCCCCGGTTGATGGAGACCGTGGCCGCGTTCATCCGCTCCTCGAAGGAACGCGGCCGGCCGGCGCCGGCCGCCTGTCGCTCGCAGATGCTCAGGTAGACCCGGGCGCGCTCCTGCATCTCCTTCTCGTCCGGGAAGCCGGCGATCACGGCCTTGAACGCCGAGGCGGCGCGGTCGTACTGACGCTGTTGCAGGGCCCTGAAGCCGCGCTCGAACGCCTCGACCGCCTGCTCGTGGGAGACCGCCGCGACCGGCGCCGCCGGCTGGTGGCCTTTCATCGGCGCGCGGCGGGCGACGGGTTTCGTCGCCGCTTTCACGGTCGGCTTCTTGCTCGGAGGCTTTGCCGGCCCCCGTCGTCGGCTGGCAGGCGGGGCGGAGCGCGCCGGCCTGGCGGCGGCCTTTCGTCTGGGCTGGACGCGTGCGGCCGGCTTCTTCTTGGCTACCGGCTTGGAAGACGAGGTGCGGCGCTGCTTGGGCATGAGCTGGTCCACCGAGAAGGCGGCACCCTGATTCCGATTCGTGATTGGCGGCGCTAACTTAGCAAATGGGCCGGATTCGGTCAAGCCGGCATTGCGGGAGTCCCTGCTTGCGGCAGCCATTCGGTCATTCGACAGAGTTCTTGGCGTCCTCCACCGCTCGGTAGATCTCGCGAGAACTCATCCCGTAGCGCTCGGCCAACTGACCAATCGCCTCTCGTCGAGATAAGTCGCCATCATTTGTCATTTGCCCGAACATAGCAAGCAACTGGTCGGATGGTGGAAGCGGTTCGGCGGCCTTCAATTCTCCATCGGCTGGCGCAAGGACGATCGTGAATTCTCCCCGTTCTTCGGTCAATCGCCCAAGCACGCTCGACACCGTGCCACGGAGCAGTTCCTCATGGACCTTGGTCAGCTCCCGCCCGACCGCGACCGGCCGATCGCCAACCACGCGCAGGATGGCTTCGAGCGTGGCCCGCACCCGGTGCGGGGCCTCGAAGAAGACGATCGTCTCGCGGCGGGCGCAGACGTCGGCCAGCCAGCGGTCCCTCGCCTGGGCGCGCGGTGGAGGGAAGCCGACGAACGAGAAGGCGCTGGTCGGCAGGCCGGAGGCGACGAGGGCGGTGAGGACCGAACTGGCGCCCGGGATCGCCTCCACGCGGAATCCGGCGTCGATGGCCGCCCTGGCGAGGCGGTAGCCGGGGTCGGAGATACCCGGCGTCCCGGCATCCGACACGAGCGCCAGGCTGTCGCCGGCGGCCAGCCGCTCGAGCAGGCGCGGCGTCTTCTCGTGCTCGACCTGCTCGTAGAAGCTCGTCGTGGGCGTGTGGATGTCGAAATGCGACAATAGCTTGGCCGTGCGCCGCGTGTCCTCGGCGGCCACGAGCGACACGCTTCGGAGCACCCGCAGCGCTCGGAGCGTGATGTCTTCGAGGTTGCCGATCGGCGTGGCCACGAGGAACAGTGTGGGTGCGCTCATGTCAGTCGGGCGTACTGACCGCCGCCCTTCAGATATTGTACCATTGGAAAAGGGGCAGTCTGTCGGGGCGCGGCCCGGCGGACGGCGGTCCGCCCTCTCCGGATTCTCGCGGGCACGGCGCATTCGAGGGGCAAGAGTGTATTCATCCGAACCGCTCCATCATTTCGTCGACGATTACCTGGGCTACCTCTACGAGGCCTGTCCGACCAGCGCAACGCTCGACGGCATCCATATTTACGACGATCTGCTCGAGGATTTGAGCCGGAGCGCGATCGAGTCGCAGGCGCGGGCGCTTTCCGGATTCGCCCGGCGGCTCGACGAGATCCCCATCGACGGCCTGACCGAGGTCGAACGGATCGAGCACCCCGTCATCGCCGCGAACATCCGCGCCCGGATCTTCGATCTCGAGGAAGTCCGCACCTGGGAACGCAACCCGCAATACTACGCCGACGTGCTGGCCACCAGCCTCGCGGCCCAGGCGCTCTTCCCTTACGCGCCGGAGGACGAACGGGCCCGCCGGGTGCTCTCCAAGCTGAGACAGGCGCCACGGCTCGTCCAGGCCGCACGCGACAACATCAAGGAGCCGCCCGGCATCTTCGCCAAGGTCGGGCTGGAGACGCTGCGCGGCGTGCTGAAGTTCATCGAGCACGACCTGCCGCGCGCTTTCTCGACCGTGGACGACCTCCACCTGCTCGGCGACCTCGCGGACGCGTCGGTCGAGGCGGCCGACGCCGTCAGGGGATACGTCGGCTACCTCGAAGCCGAGCTGGCGCCGCGGGCGCGCGCCTCGTTCCGGCTTGGCCGCGAGAAGTTCGAGCGGAAGCTCCAGCTCGAGGAGGGGCTGTCGATCGGCGTCGACAAGCTACTGGCCATCGCCACGCGCGAACTGTGGGCAGCGCAGGAGGAATTCCGGCGAGTCGCGTCCCGCCTCAACGGCGGCGGCGACCCGGCGGAGGCGTGGCGCAGGGCCAAGGACGACCACCCCGGCCAGGGGCGCATGGTCGGGCTCGCGCAGGCGCAGGTCGCGGCGCTTCTGACCTTCATCGAGCGCCACGATCTGGTGACGATCCCGCCAGCCGAGCCGCTGATCGTGGCGCAGACGCCCGACTTCTACCGCTGGTCGTTCGCGAGCATGTGGACGCCGGGCCCGTTCGAGTCGAAGCCGGTGCGCTCGTACTACTACGTGACCGACGCCGATCCGTCGTGGCCGCCGGAGCGCCAGACCGAGCACCTGCGCGATTTCGCCGCGGCGACGCTGTGGTCGATCTCGATGCACGAGGCCTACCCGGGCCATTTCGTGCACGCGCTGCACTTGCGGCGCATCGAGTCCAAGCTCCGGAAGTCGCTCCTCTTCTCGCCGGCGTCGGCCGTCGAGGGCTGGGCGCACTACTGCGAGCAGATGATGATCGAGGCCGGGTTCGAGAAAGGCAACCCGACGGTACGCCTCGGCCAGCTGGCCGAGACGCTCATCCGGCTCGTCCGGTTCATCGTCGGCATCCGCCTGCACGCCGAGGACATGTCGGTCGAGGCCGGCATGCGGCTCTTCCGCGACGAGGCGTTCATGGAAGAGGCGGGCGCGCGCCGGGAGGCCGAGCGGGGCGCGTTCGACCCGACCTACCTGGTGTACACCGCGGGCAAGCTGATGCTCCTCAAGCTGCGGGCCGACTACAAGGCGCAGCAGGGGAGTCGGTTCTCGTTGCGGACGTTCCACGACACCTATCTTGGCAACGGCACGCTGCCGATCTGGGCGCAGCGCAAATTGATGCTGCCGGGGGACCGGGGAGAGGTGCTCGAGTAGTGGCTGGTGGTTAGTGGGTAGGGACGAGGGACGAGGGGCGAGGGACGAAGGGCGGAGCAGGACCGTGCGTAGGGCGACCCTTTAGGGTTGCCAGGGCGCGAGGGGAAGAAGGAGCTTCCAGCGGGCAGCGGATGGGGCCGTCGGCCGTCAGGCTTGGTAGAGATCAATGCCACTATACGAATACGAGTGCGAGAGTTGCGGCGTCAGGTTCGAGGGCATTCAGAAGTTCACCGATCCGGTGGTGGGCACCTGCAAGAAGTGCGGCGGAACGGTGCGGCGATTGCTCTCGGCGCCTGCCATCCAGTTCAAGGGCACGGGCTGGTACATCACCGATTACGCGCGCAAGGGCATGAAAGGCGGCGATTCCGACAATTTGTCGTCAACCCCGACCTCGAGCGCCGCCACCGACAAGGCGTCCACCGACAAGGCGTCCGCCGACAAGCCGTCTCCCGCGGCCGACACGAAGAGCGCGTCGCCGCCGACCCCCTCCACCCCGCCGGCGACGAAGTCCTGACCGCTCATTTCTCCAGCGCGGACCGCAGGTACTCCTTGAACGGCCCGGCGAGGTCCGGCCGTCGCAGCGCGAAGTAGACCACGGCCTTCAGGAACCCGAGCTTGTTGCCGGTGTCGTGGCGGACCCCTTTGATCTCGCACGCGTAGATCGGCCGCTCCTGCAGCAGGCGGCGCAGCCCGTTGGTGAGCTGGATCTCGCCGGTGCGATCGGCCTGGGTGGCCGCGAGCGCCGGGAAGATGTCGGGCGTGAGGATGTAGCGGCCGATGATCGCCAGGTTCGACGGCGCCTCCTCGCGGCTCGGCTTCTCGACCAGGTCCCCGACGCGGAAGACGCCGTCGCCGAGCGACTCGGCGATGTCGACGATCCCGTAGGACGAGACGTGCTCTTCCGACACGCGCTCGACGGCCAGCACCGGCGCCTGCACCCGCTCGAACAGGTCCACCATCTGGCGCAGCGCGGGCGGGTCGGCGTCGATCACGTCGTCGCCGAGGATGACGGCGAACGGCTCGTCTCCCACCAACTCGCGCGTGACGAGCACGGCGTGGCCGAGGCCGAGCGGCTCCCGCTGGCGGACGTAGGCGAAGTTCAGCAGGTTCGAGATCTTGCGGATCTCGGCGAGCTGCTCGGTCTTCCCGCGCGCCTCGAGGAACGCCTCGAGTTCGACCGAGATGTCGAAGTGATCCTCGATCGCGTTCTTGCCGCGGCCGGTCACGAGGATGATGTTGTCCACGCCCGAGGCGACGGCCTCCTCGACGCCGTACTGGATGACCGGCTTGTCCACCAGCACCAGCATCTCCTTCGGCTGGGCCTTGGTGGCCGGCAGGAACCGGGTGCCGAGGCCGGCGGCGGGGAACACGGCTTTGCGGACACGGATCACGGTGGGGTCTCCTCTGGCGACATCGTATCCGAGGTGCGCCCCCGGGCGAAAGGAGCGGCCGCGGCGCGAGGTGAAACGCGAGGTGAAACGACTGGCCCGGTGTCGCCTGAATCGCGTAGGATCGCTCTTGCCATGATCGATCCAGCGTTCGTCCGCGATCACGCGGATCTCGTGCGGGCCGGCCTCCGGAACCGCGGCCTCGACCCCGACAACGACCTCACGGCGCTCGCCGACTTCGACGCACGCCGCCGCGCCGTCATCGTCGAGGTCGAGGAGCTGAAGCGGCAGCAGAACAAGTCGGGCGAGGAGGTGGCGCGCGCGAAGAAGGAAGGGCGCGACCCGAGCGCCGTGTTCGCCGCCAACCGCGAGCGCGGACAGCAGATCAAGCAGCTCGAGACCGACCTCGACGCGATCGAGCAGCAGCGGCGCGCGCTTCTGCTGACCATCCCGAACGTCCCCGCCGTGCACGTGCCCGTGGGCGCGATCGCCGCCGACAACCTGGAAGTGCGGCGCGTCGGCGACCCGCGAGCGTTCGACTTCGAGCCGCAAGCCCACTGGGACCTCGGTCCCTCGCTCGGCATCATCGACTTCGAGCGCGCGGCCAGGACCTCCGGCGCCAGGTTCGCCTTCCTGATGGGCGACGGCGCGCGGCTCTCGCGGGCGCTCATCAACTTCATGCTCGCGCTGCACTCGGGCGAGCACGGCTACCTCGAGGTCGAGCCGCCGTTCATGGTCAACGCCGAGACGCTGACCGGCACCGGCAACCTGCCGAAGTTCGAGGCGGACCTGTTCAAGATCGCCGGCGACTGGGATCTCTACCTCATTCCGACCGCCGAGGTCCCACTCACCAACCTGCACCGGGGGGAGATCCTCGACGGCCGCCAGCTCCCGCTCAAGTACTGCGCCTACACGCCCTGCTTCCGCAGCGAGGCCGGGTCGTACGGCGCCGACGTGCGCGGCCTCATCCGGCAGCACCAGTTCGACAAGGTGGAGCTCGTCAAGTTCGCGCACCCGGATCGCTCGCACGCGGAGCTCGAGAGCCTGACGCACGACGCCGAGCAGGTGCTGATCCGCCTGGGTCTCCCGTTCCGCACCGTCATGCTGTGCACCGGCGACATGGGCTTCGCCTCGGCGGCGACATACGACATCGAGGTGTGGCTGCCGAGCCAGCGGACCTACCGCGAGATCTCCTCGTGCAGCAACACGGAGGCGTTCCAGGCGCGCCGCGCGAACATCAAGTTCCGCCCCGAGGGGAAAGGGAAGGCGGAGTTCGTGCACACGCTCAACGGCTCGGGCCTCGCCGTCGGCCGCGCGCTCATCGCGATCATCGAGAATTATCAGCAGAAGGACGGGACGATCCTGATCCCCGAGGCGCTGCGGCCCTTCATGGGGGGGCAGGACAGGATAGTGAAGAGGGGTTAGGGCCCTTGGCTCTGGGCTCTTGGCCCTGGGCCGTGTCCGGCCTAGGGCCGGATACCGCCCAGAGTCTAGAGCCGAGAGCCCAAAGCCTGCTAATCTACCCATCGCGGAGAGGTGGCCGAGTGGTTGATGGCTCCGGTCTTGAAAACCGGCGTAGGGGAAACCCTACCGGGGGTTCGAATCCCTCCCTCTCCGCCATTCGACTCGCCTGGCTTCACTGTTTCGGATGCCGCCAGGCTCGCTCATGCCAGGCCAGCCCATGGAGAATGCCCTGAGCGAACGGAGTGAGTCGCCCCTCGACGGTGCTCGGGACGACCCTGAGCCCAAGTCGAAGGGTCGAAGGGCAACCTTCGCTCACCTCCGGCTTGCTTCCCTCCTCGGTGAGCTACGGTTGACAAGCCACGGACAGGCGAAGGCCGCCGCGCCGTAGCGCCCGTCCCTCAGCGACCCATCGCAGGGTGCGCTTGAACCCGAAATCCTTTCGCGATGAGCCACAGCGACAGGGCCAACTGGCTCAGTCCGAGCGGCGCGAGCAGGGGAAACACGACGTCGTGGCCGACGAGCGGCATGCCGACCGAGGTCAGCATCAGCGCGGCGAATCCTATCTGCCGCGAGTGTGGCGCCGCGGCCACCAGGAATCCTGGAGTCCCGAACAGCGGCGCATCCAGGGTGAAGTTCACGAGCCCACCGGCGACCATCTGGACCAGTATCAGCGCGCCGATGAGTCAAGTTCTCTCGAGGTCACGCGTGCCCTTCAAGACGCCTAGCGCCCNNGCCCCGCGCACGCGCGGGGCCAGCCAACAGCGTTTCTGGGCTAGCGAGGCGGGCATGCTCGGCGGTCTGAGGCCCGCCGCGCTAGCCCTGGGCCGGGCGCGTGAATGTCGTTTGATCGACCACCGCCCACACCTGGTGGGACGGTCAGGCGCCGAGCTTTGTTCCCGGCCCTGATGGCTCGAATGTAGCGGAGCCGTGAAGAAACGACCGCACCCGGCCTTACAATGCCGCGATGCGCCGTTTCCTCAGGTGTGCTCCGCAGCCGTTTCTCCCGCTGATCGTCTCCGCGCTGCTTCTCGCCGCCGGCAACCCCGTTTGGGCCCAGGACCGTCACGTGGATACCGAGGTTGCCCTGTCGCACCTCATCAACAAGGTTGATGCGGTCGTTCCCGATGAGGCCAGGGCGAAGAAGATAGGGGGTCCCGTCATCGCGGATGTGACGATCGGCGTCGAGGGAAAAGTCCTGTCCCTGACGATCCTGAGCGGCCCCAAGCTGCTTCGGCCGGAAGCTGAAAGGGCGCTCAGGCAATGGGGCTTCAAGCCCTTCACGGTGAACGGCAGGCCCGCTTCGGTGCAAGCGATTCTGGAGATCGATTTTCCCGACCCGATCAGGGAAGAGGAGCTCCGTTATTTCGAGGACTACCGGGCGGCCGACTACGAGTGCAGGCGTCAACTGGAACTTGACGCGTCGAAGGCAGAGGCGGCGTGCGCCGCCGCCATCCGCGGCGCGGACCTGCTGCCCCGGGATCGCGTGCTCGAGCGCAGCCTCGCGGTCGCCCATCACGGGCACGCGCTGACGGCCGGCGGCCGCACGACCGAGGCCATTGCCGATTTCGAACGCGCCTACGCGATGAGCCACCGGGTTTCTCGGGGACCTGACGCGGATTCGGCCAACTGGCGTCAGACCCTCGCGATGCTCCATCAGCGACTGGGCGAGAACGACAAGGCCGACGCGGAATATGCCGCGGCCATCGGAGAATACGAGGCGGCGATCGAGCAGTTGCCCCAGTTGCGAGAAGCCTACGAGCCCCGCCTCCGGAGCGCGTTGATACGTTACGCACAACTGAAGCGGTCCACCGGGGATCTGGCGGCGGCGTCCGCCCTGGAAGCGCGAGCAACCGCGGTGTCCACGCCGCCCGAATCCTTGCCGCCGCTTGCCATCACCCGATCCGTGGACGGCATCGCCATCAACGAAACCGTCGACGCGCGGCTGTCAGACGAGGATCTTGGCGCCATTCGCGCCGCGCTGGCGACGACCGGAAAGAAGCCCTGGCGCCTCGAGGCGCGCGTTTCGTATCTGCCGGGAACGTATGCCGACCGGAGCCCGAATGTCTATGCGTTCTTCCCACCGGATGTCGTCACCCCCACGTTTCGTCGCGGGGCTGCTGCTGATGTGCTGAGCCTGCCGGTGTCTCCAGCGAAGGACGCGCCGCTTGCCTGGGCGGCCGTCAAGAACCGAATTGAATACATCCAACTGGCCACGGGCGCCGGAGACGCGGCGAACGAGCCGCCAATCCCTGTGATGGACGCAGGTGAATCGTCAGTGCTGAAGGACGAGGATCTGGTCGCCATCGTGAGGCTGATTCGAGATAGGGTCGTGCCGAAGCCGACCGACAAGTACCTGTCCGACGTCCAACCGTGGCCCATTCGAGACATTCGGCATTCGAGCGAAGATGAGGTTGGCGTGATGCTGAGGGATCCGGCGGCCCGGGAGCACCAGCAGCTGATCCGCCTCCGAAAGACATCCGGCCAGTGGGCCGTGGTCGAGCTGATGGAGGCGGGCTGGAGGCCGCAGAAGTGAGCGTTCGCGCGTGCCGCGATCATGCAGACACAAGGGCTGAAGCCCTGCTCCGACGTTCATCAAGTCACGCGCTCGGGTTGGCGACGAGATGTCGGCCGGTTGGAGATGTCCCGACGGGCGGGTGGCGCCGGGCGGGGGCCCCCCAGCGGGCCGCAGCGCGACTCCCGTCACAAGCGCTTTACGCGCGAGGACGCTGGGGGATCCCGGCGACAGGACCAGCCAGGCGCCAACCCGAGCCAGCACCTTGAGCGATTGCGATTCCAAATCACGGTCATTTGTTCAGCAGGATCACGTTCCAGCATCGTGACGCCTCATCCGGCATTCCGCGTGTTCGATCGGCCCCTGGCGAGATAGAATCGGTCTTTGCTTGCGCGCAGTTCGGCGAGTTCAACTCTTAAGCAGTTCCTCGCGTTTCCCCCCAATCGCGACCCAGGTTCGTCCGCCGTGTACCCAAACCGTCCTACGTCTCCGCTCCGGTTGTGCCTCCCGGTCCTGCTGCTCCTCGTCCAGCCGGCGATGGCGCAGGCGCCACCGCCCTCGCCCACGGTCGTCTCCGGCGTCGGCTCTCCGACGGTCACCATCCCCCGCATCGACGCCGCCGTGAAGATCGACGGCGTGCTCGACGAACCCGTCTGGTCGCAGGCCGCGCGCCTCGGACACTTCTCGCAGTACCAGCCGGCCGACGGCCGGCCCGCAGAGGAGGAGACCGAGGTGCTCGTGTGGTACTCACCGACGGCCATCTACTTCGGAATCGTCGCGCGCGATCGCGACCCGTCCTCGGTGCGCGCCACCATGCCGGACCGCGACAACCTCGATTCCGAGGACACGGTCACCCTCTACCTGGACACGTTCCACGATCTGCGGCGGGCCTTCTTCTTCACGGTGAACCCCCTCGGCGCCCAGCAGGACGGCATGCACAGCGAGGCGGGGTTCAACGCGGGCACGCTGTCCGGTGGCGGCATGGACGACAAGACCCCGGACTTCCAGTTCGACTCGAAGGGGCGGCTCACCGACTTCGGCTACGTCGTCGAGGTGCGCATTCCGTTCAAGACCTTGCGTTACCCGGGGGGCCGGGCGCCCCAGACCTGGGGGCTGCAGATTCGCCGCAGCGTGCAGCGGACGCAGTACAAAGACACGTGGACCGACGCCCGCCGGGCCGGGGAGAGCTTCCTCGCCCAGTCCGGCGCCATCGCCGGGCTGCACGACATGGAGCGCGGCATCGTCACCGAAACGCAGCCCGTGCTCGTCGTCTCGGAGAACGGATCGCGCGAGACCGCCGGCGCCCCCTTCGTGCGCGACAGGCCGGACCTCAAGCCGGGCCTCAACTTCCGCTTCTCGACGACGAGCCTGACCGTGGATACGACGGTCAACCCCGACTTCAGCCAGATCGAGGCCGACGCCGCGCAGGTCACGGTGAACCAGCGCTTCGCGCTCTACTATCCCGAGAAGCGGCCCTTCTTCCTCGAAGGGATCGACATGTTCGCGACGCCGAATCAGCTCGTCTACACGCGGCAGATCGTCGATCCGATCGCCGGAGCCAAGCTGACGGGCAAACTCGGGTCGTGGAACGTCGCCTACCTGGGGATGAAAGAGCGGGAGGAGAGCGGCGGCGCCCTGTTCAACATCGCGCGGGTCCGGCGGGACGTCGGATCCGGCTCGACCTACGGCGCGACGTTCACCGACCGGTCGGCCCAGGGCGAAGACAACCGGGTCGTCGAGTTCGACGCGCGGACGATCTTCAAGAAGCTCTGGTACTACCAGGTGCAAGTCGCCGAGTCGTGGACCGACAACCCCGACGGCACCCACAACACGTCGCCGATGTGGATGGCCGAGCTCGACGCCACCGGTCGCGCCTACGGGATCAACTACAAGCTCATTGGGATCGGGACGAATTTCCAGGGCGATGCGGGGTACGTCCCGCGCAACGACATCGTGCAGGGGACCTTCTACAACCGCTATTCGTGGTACGGGGCGAAGGGGGCGCGGTTCGAGACCTTTTCGGTGCATTACAACGTCAATCGCATCTGGCGCTACGAGGACTTCGGCCGTCGCGGCCCCATCGAGGGCGTCGACTCGCTCTATCTTCAGTTCGGATGGCGCGGCGGGTGGTCGCTCAACGCGAACATGCAGCGGGTGTTCTGGGACTTCCAGGACGACTTGTACGTCACCTACCAGCTCGGTCAGACTGGCGCGCCCTACGTCCCGCTCGACCGCGTGGGCGGATTCACGCCCGACATCTCCGTCAAGACGCCGGTCTACAGGACGTTCGACGCCCAGGTTGAGGTGTCGCGCGGGCCGGTGGCCGTCTTCGCCGAAGGGTCGGCGGGCCACCAGACGTCGGTGAGCGCCACGGTGAACGAGCGCCCGACCAGGTCGCTGCGCCTGCAGGCGATGCTGACCGCCTCCCGGATCGTGCGCGACCGGGACGGGAGCGAGTTCGCGCTCACCGTGATTCCGAGGTTCAAGGTCGAGTATCAGCCGACGCGCACGATCTTCTTCCGGATGGTCGGGCAGTACCAGTCGCAGCGCCAGGATCTGCTGCTCGACGCGACCGAGGGGCAGCCGCTGCTGGTCGCTGGCGTCATCCCTCCCGCGCAGAAGTCCGACGGCCTGCGCCTCGACTGGCTGGCCTCCTACAAGCCGACGCCGGGGACGATGGTGTTCTTCGGCTACGGGGCGTCGTTCGCGACCGACCGCACGCTCAGCCTGGCGAACCTGCAGCGGATGAGCGACGGTTTCTTCCTGAAGGTGGCGTATCTGTTCCGAAAATAATGCCGCCCTCGTCGTGCCGCCGCGCCAGGCCGCCGAGCGAGTCCTCAGCGAATGCCAGGGAGAAGCGGCCGCGCCTCCGCCACCGTTACGCGGTTCTTGCCCTCGCGCTTGGCGGCGTACACCGCCTCGTCCGCCCGCCTGATGAAACTCTCGGGCCCGAGACCCGGCCCGAACGCGGCGACGCCGAAGCTGCCCGTGACCCTCCACGGCCGGCCCTGCTCGTCGGTCAGGCCGGCGGCCAGCCCCACCTCCGCTTCGATCACCGCCCGCAAACGCTCGGCGGCGATGGCCGCGCCGTCGGCCGCCGCCTCCGGCATGATGATGATGAATTCCTCGCCGCCGTAGCGCGACGCGATGTCGACGTCCGCCCGCTTCGCCGTCACCGTCGCGTCGGCTCCGCGGGTGTTCTTCTTGATCCTCCTCGCGACTTCTCGAAGCACCTCGTCACCCGAGAGGTGTCCGTAGCGGTCGTTGATCTCCTTGAAGTTGTCGAGGTCGACCATCACGAGCGACAGCGGGTGGCCGTACCGCATGGACCGGGCGATCTCGCCGTTCAGCCGCTCGTGGAAGTAGCGGTAGTTGTAAAGGCCGGTCAGGCCGTCGGTGACGGCCATCCGTTCGGATTCGGCGAAGAGCCTGGCCTGGTGGAGACACACCGCCACCTGGGCGCCAAGCGTCGACAGCAGGCGGACATCGTCGTCGTCGAACGCGTCTTCGGCGCTGCTCTCGATCGTCAGGACGCCGAGCAGTTCGTCCTCGAAGCGGATCGGGACCGCGATCTCGGACCGGGCGCCCTCGACGCCGGAGGCGATGTATCCGGCGTCGGCCCTGACGTTCCCGACGTTGACGACCCGTTTCTCGACCGCGCAGCGGCCGGTGATCCCCTGGCCGAACGGGATCTGCATGCCGACCGGGTCCTGGGCCAGCCCGCCGGTTGACGCCTCGAGCACGAGGTGCTGGCCCTCGACGCGGAGAATGGCGCAGGAGTCGTGGTGGAGACGCTGCTGGATCTGACCGACGATCCAGGGGAAGAGCTCTTCGATTCTGACGATGGTGACCAGTTGCAGGCCGATGTCCTGGACCAGCCCGAGCTGGTTGCGGATCTGCGTGTTGTAGAGCGCCACGCCGAGCTGCGTCCCCAGGATTTTCAACGTGTGGACGTCGCGGTCGTCGAACGCGCCGGTCCGCGTGCTTTGCGTGTTCAGGACACCGAGTATCTTCCCCCGGAAGACGATCGGGATGTCGAGTTCGGAGCCGAAGGGCTGATCCCCCAGGTGCACGTAGTCGGGGCACTGGCTCACGTCCGGGACGAGCGACTCCACCTTGCGTTGCGCGCAGCGGCCGCTGATCCCGGCGCCGATCGGAATGCGCTTGCCGAGGATCGTCTCCGGGTACTCGGTGACCGCCCGGATGACGAGGTCCGTCCCTTCCTTGAGGAGGATGGCGCAATACGAGTAGTTGAGCCTCTCCTTGACGGCCTGGACGGTGAGTTGCAGCAACTGGTCCAGGTCGTGCTCGGCATTGACCCGCCGCCCGATCTCGAGCACGAGCTCGATGTGATCGTGCGGGACCCTGCCGCGGGGCGGTCCGTCGTCATCCATTTCGCACCGTTGACCGTCGGACCCGCGCAGCAGATTATCCGCAGGACGCGTCCGGCCAGGCTCCGAAGGAGTTATCGGAAGACCGGCGGAAATTCTATACCCGGCGCCCTCACGCCCTCTTTGCCGGCCGCCACCCGCCTCATCCCTACTTCACGAACAGCGGCGACGGCACGATCGGCTTCTTCTGCAGCGGCTCCTTGTTCCGCTGGAGGTCGAGCTCCTCGAAGATCAGGTTCGGCGCCACGACCGTCACCATCGTCGCCTGCGCCATCGCCGCGCCGCTGCCGGCGAGGTTCGTCGCGGCCGTGCGGTCCCTCGACGCGCCCGCGATGTCGCGAAACGCGGTGTGCGTGGGGGATTCGAGCAGCAGCCCGCGCACGGGAGTCTCGCGGCCGTCCGGCGTTACCTTCACCGCCGCCGCGACGGTCAGGCCGTCGCGGCCGAGCGGCCCCAGCCGCCTGAGGATGTAGCCGAACGGGCGCCCCTGCGTCTTGAGCAGGGCCAGGTACTTCGCCTTCAGCTCTGCGGCCGACACGCCGTCCGCGCTCTCGACCTGGAAGACGCCGGCCTGCGGCCCGTTGCCCCGCATGTGGCCGTTCGACGCCGCGAGGTTCCGCTGCGGCGTCCTCGACGTCAGGAGCGTGAGCAGTTGCCCGTTCCTGACGAGCGTCACGTCCTGCGCCTTCACGCCCTCGTCGTCGACGACGTAGGCGCCGCCGGCGGGCTCGTCGAGCAGGCGCGTCACCGACGGCGTGTCGGTCACCGTGAACGACTCGGGCAGCACGCGGTTGCCGATGCGCGACAGGTACGGCGTCGCGGCGGCCACCCCGCCCCCTCGCGCGCGGTCGGAGTCCACCGGCCGCCGGGCCAGGAAGAGCGGCACGAGCGACTGCGCGACCAGCGACACCGCGGCGTCCCCCTCCACCAGCACCGGTCCGCTGTAATCGTCGGCCACCTTCGCCGACCGCGTCGTCATCACGTCGTCGAGCATCTTGACCGTGCGCGACATGAGCTCGGCGCGGGCAGGAAGGTCCTCGGGCCGCGCCGCGAGCGCGATCGAGGCGCTGACCGGCATCCCGTCGTCGCCGAGCACTGTGATGCCGGCCCGGAACGAGACGACGCGTGCGGGCACGGAGACGCGGGTCCCCTCGCTGTTGATGAAGTAGCGCGTGCCGTCGTTGAGGTCGAGCGACACGTCCGACGCCACCGCTTCGGGCACCCCCAGCCTCTTCGAGATCTCCTCGACGACGGCCTTCCACTCGGGCGGGGCCGAGGCGGTCGTCCTGGCGGGCTCGACGTGGTCGACCGGCGCCGCCTTCGAGAAGTCGGGGACCGGGTCGGTCTCGTTGCGATTCTCGAACACGGCCTTCTTCCGGGAGAAGATCTGGACCGCGTTCTTGTACGCCGCATCGGTCGTCAGCCAGGCCTCGCGGCGCAGGGCGCCCTGGTTGTCGTCGATCGGCAGCATGCCGAGCGCCGCCATGCCGCCGGGGAGCCCGCTGGCCAGGAAACGCGAGCTGTCGAACGCGTAGCTGCCCACGCGCACGTCGGCCCGAACCAGGCGCGCGCGCTCCGCCCGGCCGCTGACGATCGCGCCGAGGGTCGCGCGGAAGCCGCTCTGCGCCGTGTCGGTGACCGAGTAGCCGACGTAGTACGGCGCCGGTTCGTCCTTCATCTTCAGCCCCGACACCGACCGCGACAGCTCGTCGCCGAGCGCGTGGAGCACCGGCGAGTCCCACTGGCCGGCCGCGTTCTCCGCCGGCGCGGGCAGGATCGGCAGCGTGTCCTCGGATTTCGCCATCTTCTGCACTTCGACCTCGGACACCAGCAGCGCGGGCGAGGACGCCGACACCGGCACGGCCCCGCTCTCGGCGCCGCAGATCCCGTTGAAGGTCAGCGGGCGATTGTCGGTGGCCACGATCCGGTTGAAGGCCGAGAGCGGCGTGCCGATGAGGTCGACGCCGCGGACCAGCTCCATCGGTCGAGCGTCGGTATACACGCGGTAGACGACGATCGGCGTGACGTTGAAGGCGTTGGGCGTGTAGCGCGCCGTGTAGGTGAAGCCGCCCTCGACCTGGTCGAACAGGAGGCCGAACGGCTTGCCGGCCTTCCGCGCCTCGTCCTTCAGCCGCTCGACCAGCTGCGCGAACGGGATGCCGGCCGACGACTCCACCAGCAGGTTGGACTGCCGCGAGATCGGACGAAGGCCGGCCTGCGCCCGGCCGTGGCCGTTCGAGCGCGGGAAGCGCGCGAGCGGCGACCGGCTGAGCAGGAATTCGTGCAGGGTGCCGCGATCGACGACCGACACCCGCTGTGCGCGCACCCCCTCGTCGTCGAACTGGTAGAAGCCCGCGAGCTCCGTGTCCCCGAGCTTCTGGAGCGTCGGGTCCGCGACCACGCTGAGGAAGGGCGGCAGGACCTGCTCGCCCACTTTCTTCGAGAACGTCTGGGCGTCGTCGGCCTCCTTCTGCCGGGAGCCCTCGATGCGGTGGCCGAAGATCTCGTGGAAGAAGACGCCGGCGGCGCGGCCCGAGAGAATGGCCGGCCCGGTGTACGGGTCGACGACCGGCGCGGTCCGAAGCCTGGCGAGCAGGCCGACCATGGTTCGCGCGTCGTCGAGCAGCTTCGCCTCGGAGGGGAGCCCCGCCATCGACCTGGCGAAGTAGGTCATGTAGAGCGGAAGCTCCATCCCGTCGTCAGCCTTGGTCTGCGCCTCAATCGAGAGGCGGCACGCGAGGTCGCCGGTGAGCAGGCGGCTGCCCTCGGTGCTCACCATGTAGCGCGTGGTGGCCTCGACGTTGAGCGCGGCCTCCCCCTGCAGGATGAGCGGGTCGGCGGCGAAGACGGCCGAGACGCGGCGCAGCCTGGCCTGCCACACCGCCTTGTCGATCTGGTAGGACGCGGGCTGGCCGACGAACACCTGCGGGTCCTCGCGCGAGAAGTCCGGGGCGGGGTCCTCTTCCTTGACCTTGGCCGCAAGGTTGGTCTTCACCCGGGCGAGCCGCTCGACCGACAGGTGATAGGCGCGGTCGGTGGCCTGCCATGCCGCCACGTCGATGGCCGGAGCGGAATCGGTGAGCGGGATGACGGCGCGCCCGAGCGCGGCGGGCGGCGCGGGCTCGCCGCGGATCTCGTGCGTGTTGTCGAGCGCGTAATCGCCGGTCCTGACATCGACGCCGAAGGTGCGGGCGTGGTCGTCAATATCGGCCACCACCGCGCCGAACGACGCGTCGAGCTGCGACGACTGCGTGTCGTAGACGGTGTAGGACATGTAGTAGGGTGGCACGGGCTGCGACTTCAGGGCCGCCACGTTCCGGTTCAACTCGGTCTGGAGGATGTCGAGAAGAGCGGGCGAGGGCGCGGCGGCGGGCGAGGGCGCGATCCCCGGCGCGGCATGGCCGCCCGGGGAAGACGCGCCGAGGGGACCGAGGCCGGCGAGAACGAAGACGGCGAACGCGACGCACGAATGAACGCGCGGACGTGTCATAGGTTCAGAATCTCCAATTCTTTCACTTGTAGCATACAAGTCGAAAAACCGCTAATCCCAATTCCGGCTGAGGTTTGAAAGAATCCAGCTCATCAGTGACAGGTTCTTGGACCGGGTGCGCGAGAGGATCGTCTTCGACTTGTTCTCGTTGCGCGACACGTGACTATATGTGACTATATTGTCACATGATTGACAGGCCGGACAGCAGATGAACACCGACACGCTGTGGCGGGCCGTCTCCGACCCGACGCGCCGCCGGATCATCGAGCTGCTGCGCGATGGGCCCCAAACGACAGGCGAGCTCTGCCGCGGGTTCTCGACGACGCGTTTCGCCGTGATGAAGCACCTCGCCGTGCTCGAGCGCTGTGGGGTGGTGAAGGTCAACCGTTCCGGCCGGCAGCGGTGGAACGCGCTCGACCCCGAGCCGCTGCGGGCGCTCGAGTCGCGGTGGCCGGAGCAGGGGGCCGGCGGGACAGCGGTCGCGCATGAGCCGGCTCGGGCGCCGGCTTCGGACTCCGCGTTGCCGCGGAAGCCTCGCGCGAGCGGGCGGGAGGCGGCTTCCGCCGCTCGCGAGGCGCCAGTGTCCACGCTGCGCGTGTTCATCGACGCCCCCCCGTGGCGCGTGTTCGACGCCCTGACGATGAACGTGGGATCGTGGTGGGGAGCGCCGCACCTGGTCTCTCCCGAGGCGACCGGACTCGTGCTGGAGCCGCAGCCCGGCGGCCGCTTCTACGAGGAGTGGGGCCATCGCCAGGGCGCGCTTCGCGGTCTCGTGGCCGCCATCAAGCAGGACGAACGTCTCGCGTTGACCGGGGCGGTGTTTGGCGCAGGCCTGTGCGCGCTCGGCTTCGTCCTCGATCGGCGGGAGGGGGGCACGCTGGTCAGCGTGTCGATCGCGGGTGCCGGCTGTGTCCCCGCGGCGCGCGGCGACGCCGCGGCGGTGCTGGACGACCTCGTGCGAACGAGGCTGAAGGCGTTCGTCGAGCAGGGCACGCGCTCGGGCGTGGCACCGTGAAAAAGGCTCAAGGCTCAGGGTGGAGACCGTGCGTAGGCCGGGCCTTTAG
>PMKG01000359.1 GCA_003157675.1 Acidobacteriota bacterium | reverse complement strand
CCGGCCTCTTCTTCACGTCACGGCGCGCGGCCGCGCCGCTCGCCGCTCGGCCGGCGGCAACAGCGACGACCGCTTCTGCCGCGGCCCGTCCGGGAGCGGTGTCGGTCGAAGCCGAGCTGGACCTGGCCGACCAGCACTACCAGAAGGCGATCGCCGCGCTCGAGCAGGCCGCGAAGGACGGACAGGGCGCGCTCGACGCGCAGACGGCAGCCGTGCTGCAGAAGAACATGGGCGTCGTAGACCAGGCAATCCGCGAGAGCCGTGCCGCGCTGCACTCGGAACCGACGAGCGAGGCGGCGCAGAGCACCCTGTTCGANNTCATGGTGCGTTTCGTCATTCGTCTCATCGCCATCGTCACCGTCGCGTCGCTGCCGTACCCGCTGCAAGCGGGGTCGCCCGGCGACGGGCCGCGGCCGCGCTGGCGGGCCATGAGCTGGCAGGAGAGCCACGACGCCCGGCAGGGACCCGAGACGACCGAGAAGGTGTCCAACCGGTTCAAGGTCGGCCCGAACGGCACGCTCGACATCAGCAACATCTCGGGGCGGATTCTTGTCACCGCCGGCAGCACCGACACGATCGTCGTCGACGCGGTGAAACGGGTCCGCAACCGGGAGTCGGACGTGAAGGGGCAGCTCGAGCAAACGGTGGTCAACATGTCGGAGCACGGCGGGCGCGTCGAGGTCCGGACGACCTACACCGACCGCAACAACCGGGTCTCGGTCGACTACACCGTCACCGCGCCTGCCGGGACGTCTGTCTACGCGCACTCGATCTCGGGTGACATCCGGATCGCGAACATCAAGGGCGAAGTCAGGGCCGATGCGGTCAGCGGCGACGTCGATGCCGCCGCGGCGCCGGGCGCGACGCTGGTGAAGACGGTGTCGGGCGACGCGAGCGCCAGCGGCGTCGCCAACCAGAACGAGCTGCGGGTATCGAGCATCAGCGGCACGGTCAGGGTGAACGGCGCGAAGGTGCGGAGCCTGGATGCGGACTCGATCAGCGGCGACGTGGAGCTGCGCGGCGCAGTGTGCGACCGGGTGACCGCCCGGTCGATCAGCGGTAACCTGTCGTTCGAGGGCACGCTCGAGAAGAGCGGGCGCTACGAGCTCAGATCGCAGTCGGGCGACGTCCACCTGGCGCTCACCGGCGCGACCGGGTTCGAGGTCGACGCCACCACGTTCAGCGGCAGCGTCCGTTCCGACCTGCCGTTGACGGTGCGCTCGGGGGAGACCGGGTCCGGCCGGTCCGGGCGCCACAGTGTCCACGGCGTGTTCGGCGATGGCAGCGCACAACTGGTGCTGAGGTCGTTCAGCGGNNACCGGGCCACGACTGGCGCCTCACCGGCCGGCCAGTACCCCCGTCACAGCGTCATGACGTCGAACTGCTCGTGGTGCAGCAGGGGGTCAGCCTTCAAGCGCACGTGCTTGCCGAGCGTATCCTTCAGGTCCTTCAGCACCCCCGCTTCCTCTTCCTTGAGGGCCCGCGCGATCTCGGGGTTCACTCGCAGGACGAGCCCGGGTCCTTCGATCTCGGCGCCGAGCTTTCTCACCTGGTCCAGAATCTCGTAACAGATCGTGGAGCTCGACTTGATGACGCCGGAGCCCGAGCAGTACGGGCACGGCTCGGTCAGCACGCGCTCGAGGCTCTGCTTGACCCGCTTGCGGGTGATGATGATGAGGCCGAAGTCCGACACCTGGAGCGCCTTGGACGGCGACCGGTCCTTCTTGAGCTCCAGCTCGACCGCCTGGAACAGCTTCTGGCGGTTCTTCTTCTCCTCCATGTCGATGAAGTCGAGCACGATGATCCCGCCCAGGTCGCGCAGTCGCACCTGGCGCACGATCTCCTTCACCGCCTCGAGGTTGGTCTTGACGATGGTGTCCTCGAGACGCCCGCTCTTCTTGCCGACGTAGCGGCCGGTGTTCACGTCGATGGCCACCAGCGCCTCGGTCTGGTTGACGACGATGTAGCCGCCCGACTTCAGCCAGACCTTGCTCTTGAGCGCCTTCTCGATCTCCGACTGGACGCCGTACTCCTCGAAGATGGGAAACGGCTTGTCGTAGAGCTTCACGCGCGGCGTGAGCGACGGCATCACGCGCTGCACCATCTCGCGCACGCGCTGGTACTCCTGCTCGTCGTCGATCCGGATCGCGGTGAAGTCCTCGGTCAGCAGGTCGCGCAGGAGCTTCGTGACCAGCCCCTGCTCGCGGTAGACCACCGCCGGCGGCCGCGCCGATTCGGCGCGCTGGCGCACGTCGCCCCAGATCTTCTGGAAGTACGTCAGGTCGTCGATGAGGTCCTGCTCGGGCCGGCCCGCGGTGGCCGTGCGGATGATGACGCCCCCGATGAACCCGTGGGCCTCGCGGAAGGTGCGCACGATGCCGCGCAGGCGCGCCCGTTCCTCGCGCGAGTCGATCTTGCGGGACACGCCGACGTGGTCCACCGTCGGCATGAAGACGAGGAACCGGCCGGCCAGCGTCGCGTGGCAGGTCAGCCGCGCGCCCTTGGTCCCGAGCGGTTCCTTCGCCACCTGGACATAGACGTCCTGCCCCTCGCGCAGCAGGGCCTCGATCTTCGGCTGGTCGGCCGACTCGCGCCCGCCGCGCTCCTCCCCCTCCTCCTCGTCGTCGCCCGACTCGAGGCGCTCGAACTCCTCGAGCGTGTTGACGACGTCGGACACGTAGAGGAAGCCATCCCGCTCGAGGCCGATGTCGACAAACGCCGACTGCATCCCCGGCAGCACCTTCGACACGCGCCCTTTATAGACGTTGCCGACGACGCCCCGCTGACGCTCGCGCTCGATGAAGACCTCGCTCACCAGGTCGTCCTCGAGAATGGCCACCATCGTCTGGTGGCCGTTCGAGGTCACGATCATCTCTTTGTTCATTGAACCTCGGCCGCTAATTGGTAAACCTCCTCATCCTCACGTTGAGGACGAGGCCGAAACCGGCCAGCGTCGCGATCAGCGACGACCCCCCCGAGCTCATCAGGGGCAGCGTGAACCCCCGGACCGGGACCAGGCCCGCCGCCATCGTGACGTTGTAGAGCACCTGAAACATGAACGCCGACAGGAACCCCATCACCAGGTAGGCGCCCAGCCGGTCCTTGGCCAGCCGGGCCGTCCTGATCGACCTGACGATGACGAACAGGTACAGCGCGAGCGCGACGAGCACACCCACGAGCCCCTGCTCCTCGGCGTACACCGAGAACACGAAGTCGTTCCACGCCACCGGCAGGAACCGCAGCTGTCCCTGCGTGCCCTTCAGGAATCCCTTCCCCCAGACGCCGCCCGACCCGACGCTGATGCGCGCCTGGATCTGCTGGTAGCCGGCGCCGCGCGGGTCGAGCTCCGGGTCGATGAACGTCGAGATCCGGCTCTTCTGGTAATCCCGCAGCACATAGCGCCAGATGAGCGGCGACGCCAGAACGGCCGCCGCCAACAGGATCACGACGAGCTTCATGCGCAGCCCGGCCACGAACGCGATACCGACCAGGATCGTCACCAGCGTGATCGCCGTGCCCAGGTCGGGCTCCTTCGCGATCAGCAGGAACGGCACCGCGGTGATCGCGCCGCCGATGGCCAGGTCGGTCATCGACGGGCTGGCGCGGCGGATCCCGTCGAAGAACTTGGCGAGCAGCAGCGCGACGACCACCTTCGCGAACTCCGACGGCTGCAGCGCGAAGAACGGGAGCGGAATCCAGCGCCGGGCGCCGCCGCCCGCCTTGCCGAACAGCAGGACGACGACCAGCAGCACGAGCACCAGGACGTAGAGCCCGACCGCGTGGTCGGCGAGCACGCGGTAATCGATCATCAGGCAGACGAACAGCGCCGCCAGGCCGATCGCGATGGCGTACAGCTGCCGGATGTACAGCCCGGAATTCGGTCCGCCGTGCGTCGTGCTGAAGATCATCGCGATGCCGATCGCGCAGAGCACGACCAGGGCGGCGATGGTCAGCCAGTCGACCTGGAAGAAGAGGCGGCGTTCGAACATAGCATCCGGCTTGCGGCTGACGGCCCAATCCGCTGCCGCCATGCCCGGCAGGCCTGAAGGCCCGCCCTACACACGGTCCTGTCTGACCGCCCCGACCCTTCATCGTCAGCGCCGATTCCTCATCGTCAGCGCCGATCCGCCGCCGGGGCCGCGGTCACCGGCGGCGGAGTGGGCACCGTGAGCTCCGGCAGCGAACGGTGTTCCCGCTTGGCGAAAAACGTCTCCATGATGTGGCGCGCGATGTAGGCGGCGTTGGTGCCGTGCAGCCCGTGCTCGGTGAACACCACGCCGGCGATCTGCGGGTTGTCCCGAGGCGCGAAGAAGACGAACCATCCGTTGTCGCGCAGGTCCAGGTCGGTCCGTCCCTTGAACGCGCGGAGCGCCTCGTTGGAGATCACCTGGGCCGTCCCGGTCTTGCCGGACACGTCGTAGCCCGCCAGGCGCGCATTCGGAGCCGTGCCGCCGGCGTTGACGACCATCCAGAGCCCGTCGTGGATGGCGGCCATCGACTCGGGCTTCACGCCGGACTCCCCCTGGTCCGGCGCCGGCACCATCTGCCAGCCCTTCCCGTCGTCCACGGCGCGAAGCAGGTGCGGTGTCACCCGGCGCCCGCCGTTGGCGAGGGCCGCCATGTACACGGCCATCGACACCGGCGTCACCGACACCTGGCCCTGCCCGATCGCGACCGAAATCGTCTCGCCCGGGTACCATTTCTCGCCCGTCTTCGCGCGCTTCCACTCGGTCGACGGCACCAGACCGACCAGCTCGTTCGGCAGGTCGATCCCGCTCTTGACGCCGAGGCCGAGGCGCGTCGCCCACTTGTTGATCGCGTCGACGCCCACCATCTTGCCGACCGTGTAGAAGTACACGTCGCACGACTGCTCGATCGCGTGACGCAGGTCGACGCGGCCGTGTCCGCCCGGCTTCCAGCACTTGAACACGCGGCCGTAGAAATCCTGGCCCCCGTGGCAGTCCACCGTGAAGTCCGGCGTGATGACCCCTTCCTCGAGCGCGGCCAGCGCGACGGCCATCTTGAAGGTCGAGCCGGGCGAGTAGCGTCCCTGGATCGCCCGGTCCTGCAGCGGCTTCAGCGCGTCGGTCGTGAGCGCGGCCCACGTCGTCCGGTCGATGCCTCCGGCGAACGCGTTCGGGTCGTAGGCCGGGAGGCTCGTGTAGGCCAGCACCTCGCCGTTGTTCGGGTCGAGGACGACCGCGGCGCCGGCGTGGCCGAACTTCGCGAACCCCTCCTCGGCGGCGCGCTGCACGTCGCTGTCGATGGTCAGCTCCATGCGCGGCCCGCCCGACGGCGGCACTTCGTCGAGCGTCCGGATCTCGCGGCNNCGCCGGCCTGCCCCACGATGTCGCCCGCGCGGAACCCGTCCTGCGAGAGCTGCGCCTCGGTCGCCTCGCTCACGTAGCCGAAGACGTGCGCGGCGAGCGAGTTGGACGGGTAGCGCCTGGTCGGCACCCGCTCGACGACCACCTCCCCCAAGTCGGTGTCGAGACGGTGCACGGCCACCGCGGCCACCTGCGCCAGTGTCGCGTCGGCGACGATCGGGATCGGCTGGTAGGTCGGCTCGTTCCGGTGGCGGCGGACGATGTCGCGCACGGTCTCTTCGGGGACGCCCACGACCTCGGCGAGCCGCGTGATGGCGCGATCGAGGTTGCGGCTGTGCTCGCGGACGAGCGAGATGACCATCGAGTCGCGGTTCTCGACGAGCACCCCCTTGTCGCGGTCGAAGATCACCCCGCGCGGCGCCCTGAGCGCCAGCGTGCGCTGGTGGTTGTTCTCGGCCAGCTCGCGGAACCTCTCGTGCTGGACGACCTGGAAGTACCAGAAGGCCAGCGCGAGCGCGGCGAATACCGCGGCCACGACCGACTGCACGACAAGCAGCCGCGTGGCGAGCCTGCGGCGCCTCTGAGGCACCGCCACGTCGGTCGAGCCGGCATCGGGATGGAACGCCATACGCTAGCGCCCCTCCCGCCGCCGCTCGAT
>PMKG01000114.1 GCA_003157675.1 Acidobacteriota bacterium | reverse complement strand
GAGCAGACGCTCAACCAGATCCTGACCGAGATGGACGGCTTCGACCCCCACGAAAGCGTCATCGTCCTGGCGGCGACCAACCGCGCCGACGTGCTCGACCAGGCGCTGTTGCGGCCGGGGCGCTTCGACCGGCGCGTCGTGGTGCAGCGTCCCGACCGCGCCGGCCGCGCCGCGATTCTCAAGGTGCACACCAAGCACGTCCCGCTGGCGCCCGACGTCTCGCTCGAGCGCCTGGCCGCCGAAACGCCCGGCCTGGTTGGCGCCGAACTGCGCAACCTGGTCAACGAGGCGGCGCTGCTGGCCGCGCGCAAGGACGGGAGCACCGTCGGCGCCGAGGACTTCGCCGAGGCGCTGCAGAAGATCACCCTTGGGCCGGCTCGCAGCATCCTGCTCAATCCGCTGGACCGGGAGCGCACCGCCTACCACGAAGCCGGGCACGCGCTGCTCGGGCTGCTGATGCCCGGCAGTGATCCCGTTCATCGGGTCTCGATCGTGCCACGGGGCATGGCGCTCGGAGCGACCTGGCAACTCCCGGTCGACGACCGGACCAGTTACGGCGAGGATTACCTGCAGACGCGCATCACGTGTGCGCTCGGCGGCCGGGCAGCCGAAAAGCTCGTCTATGGAGTGGTGACGACCGGCGCCGAGAGCGACCTCCAGCAGGTCACGGAAATCGCGCGTCACATGGTGCTGCGATGGGGGATGAGCGAGGCGCTCGGCCCGATCAGCTTCGTCGCACCCCAGGACGAAGGCCTGCCGCCAGCCTTCCAGCACCAGCCCTACAGCGACGCCACGTCAGAGCTGATCGACGCCGAGGTTCGACGCATCGTCGAGCAGAGCCTCGGCGAAGCCGACCGACTGCTGGCCGGCCACCGCGAGAAGCTGGACCTCCTGGCCCATGCCTTGTTGAGCGCCGAGTCGCTCAACGAGAAGGAGATCCGGGATGCCATCGGACTGACCGAGCCGCCCGTTCAAGAGCGGGACCCGCCGCGGCCGGTCACGACCAGCGCGAGTTAGTGCGGCCCACCTGGCTTTTCGAGGCTCGGAGGCTCGGGTGTGCACAACGTGACAGACAGGAGCGCCGCACGGTCGCATTCTGTCATCGGGCTGGCACGTCGACCGGGTCGGGACCGGGCCGGCATGGAAGGTCGGATCATGAGACTGAGCGCAGGCGGCTATTACGAGATCACGGGTGCGGCGCTGCGCCGCGTGTCGGAAGTGTCCCCGGGAGCCGGAGCCGCGGGCAGCTGGCGGGATCGCCAGGCCGATCTCGAGGCGGAGTCGTCGGTGATCATCCACGTCCATCATCGGCTGACCGACGAGGAACTCGGGCTGTGGGGAGCGATGCGGAGGGAGCTGGACCAGATCGGTCGGACCCTCGCCAAGATCGAGCCCCTCCCCGTGACGCTGCTGACGCCGCGGCACTGACGGACGCCCTTCAGGTCCCGAGGCCTCGCCCGCTGACGAGCGCGGCGATTGCCGCGCTCGTCCCGAGACAGGTCCTCAGCCCGCCAGGCGTTTGGCGTCGACTTCCGTCCCACCAGCCTTGATGGCCACCTTCACCGCATCTTCCATGGGATCCTTGAAGGGTACCTCGATTCGCAGCAATCCGTTCAGGTAGGTCGCTTCCGCCTTGGCAGGCTTCACCGGCCAGCCCAGCGCCAGTGCCGAGACGTACTCGATGTCCCGTGCCGGCGCCAGCAGATGGACGCTGTCTTCGAGGATCTTCACATCAATGGTTTCCGTTGGGGCTCCTGGGATGGCGAACTCCACGATGAGCCTGTCGTGTTTACCGTCAGCGTACGCAACGGTATCGGGCGCCACCTTCATGCGTTCTACCTGCATTTCGGCACACTCCTTTACGCCATCGGTCCCGTTCAACCGCACCTGGGTACGACGCCTCGTTCACCTGCCAGGCGCGACTCCTCGAACTCCCCCGGACTGTTCGCCCTCCGGTCCGAGAACCATCGGGACGAGCCGGCTCCGTTCCGTGGCCCACGTCTGACGCGCGTGCTCGCGCCGCCGCAGCCCCGCCTTCCGCAGCCGCTGGAATCTCGCTTTATCGCCGTTCACTTTCGACATGGTGACCTCACGCTTCAGGACAGCACACACTCGTCTGCTTCGATGGTACGAGCGGCGGGGCACGGCGTCTGTGCGCTTTGGCACACCACGCGCATCACAGCGGCCTGTCAGAGCGGCACTGTCCAACACAGAACAGTCACGTCCCGGCCTTGGTCCTACCCTGACGCGAGAACCATGACGTCGAGGGACCGCGGGGAGAACGTGGAGACGGGCCACATGTGAAGAAGAGAAGGAACTGAGCTATGAGAACAGCGGTCGGCGCTGCACGTTTCTGCGGGCGGGTATGCCTGGCCCTCTGCCTGCTCGCCGTGGTTGCCCAGCCAGCCTTCGCGTCCGACGATCCACCGATTCGCGTGGCCCGGCTGAATTATGTCGAGGGGGACGTCTCCTTCCAGCCCGGCGGCGAGACGGACTGGGGCTGGGCCACGCTGAACCGCCCGATGACGACGGGAGACAGCGTCTGGACAGGCGACAGGTCGAGAGCCGAGATGCAGATCGGGTCGACGGCGATTCGCGTGGACGGCCAGACCATGATGTCGTTCCTGAACCTGGATGACCGTACCGTCCAGATCCAGCTGACCGGGGGAACGATCGACGTGCACGTGCGGAATCTCTACGGCGACGACGTGTTCGAGGTGGACACGCCAAACCTCGCGTTCACCATGCTTCAACGCGGCCATTACCGCATCACTGTCGATCCGGACGGCACCTTCACGACCATCACGCTGCGCGACGGCCAGGGGCAAGTCACCGGCGGGCGCCAGGCGTTTCTCGTGGACGGAGGCTCCCAGGTCCAGGTCTCGGGCACAGACGACATCTTCTACGACGTCTACGAATTGCCCGGAAGGGACAGCTTCGATCAGTGGTCGTACAGTCGGGACCAGCGCCAGGACAGCTCGGTGTCGGCCCGCTACGTGTCCGCGGAACTGACGGGCTACGACGATCTCGATCAGAACGGCACCTGGAGGACGGATCGTGAGTACGGTTCGGTCTGGGTTCCGACGCATGTCTCGCGGGACTGGGCGCCGTACAGAGCCGGGAACTGGACCTGGGTGGATCCGTGGGGCTGGACGTGGGTGGATGACGCGCCTTTTGGATTCGTGACGTCGCATTACGGCCGGTGGGCGTCGGTGAGTGACGGAGCCGGCGGCCGAGGCTGGGCCTGGGTTCCGCCGCGCCGTGAAGCGAACCAGGAGGTGCGTGACCGGCGCCCCGTCTATTCCCCGGCGCTCGTCGTCTTCGTGGGTGTGTCGACCTCACCGCGAGAAGTCGGCATCAACGCCAGGGTGGCGTGGTTTCCGCTGGCGCCGGGCGAGGTGTACGTGCCCGCGTACCGGACGAGCCCGACCTACGTCACGAACGTGAACATCACCAACACCGTGGTCCAGCAGACGACAATCACGAACGTAGTGAACAACAGCGTTCGGACCACCACATTCGTGAATCAGCGAGTGGCGGGTGCCGTGACGGCAGTGCCGCAAGCCACCTTCGTGAACGCACAGTCGGTGGCACAGGCCACTGTCAGTGTCGTCCCGAGCGCGGTCACTGCGGCCCCGGCGATTCGCGCTGCGCCGGTGGCCCCCGTGAGAGCGAGCGTGATGGGAGGCAGCCGGGCGGGTGCGGCGACCGCCGCCGCTGTGAGTGCCCCGCCGAAGCCCCCGGGAGCGATCGTCAGCCGGCCGGTCGTCGCCAAGGTTGCGCCGCCGCCACCACCGGTCGCCTTCGCGCAGGAGCAACAGGCGCTTCAGGCCAATCCTGGCAAGCCCCTCGACGCGCAGGTCGCGCAGAATCTCCGCGCGGCGGCACCTCCCCGCCCTCAGCGACTGGTGAAGACGGCTCCGCCGACGCCGGTGGTCAGACCGGCCGAAATCGCCGCGAAGAAACCGCAGCCAGCGACGTCGCCGAACACGGCCCAACAGGTCCGTCCGCCGGCGCGTAGCGTTCCGCCCGGGGTTGCTGCGCCACCGCAGGCTGCCCAACAGCAATCGGCGACAGAACAGGCCAGGCAGCAGGCCGCGCAGCAGCAGGCCGCCGCCGACAAGACCAAGCAGCAGGCGGCGNNATGCGAAGCCGCCGAGCGCGACCCCGCCGCCCGACCAGCCCGCCCCGATCAACGGGCCGGTCCACGTCGCCGAAGACGTGCAAGCCGCAAAACTGATTTCACAACCGAAGCTGAATTATCCGCCGGCGGCGAAGGGGACACGCGCTCAGGGAAGCGTGCGCGTGCACGTGCTGATCGGCATTGATGGAGGGGTGAAGAACGCGACGGTGCTGTCGGGCCCGCAACCGCTGCAAGCCGCGGCCCTGGACAATGCCCGTCAGCGAAAGTACCAGCCGACGATCGTCGGAGGTAAGCCGGTCGAGGTGGAAACAGAAATCTCGATCAAGTTCTAGCTGGCGCGTCGTGTGCGGGGTGCCCGAGGGTACCCCGCACCGGCTTCATCTCCTGCCCGACGTGCCGCGGTCCCCCTGCGGCGCTGTCATCTCACGGGGTCCTTCTGACGCGTCGCCTTCACGCCCTTGAGGATCCCGAGGCCGACGAGCACGACCGCGCACACCACGATCCAGTGGGTGGGCATGTGCACCAGATGGGCCGCATAGATCAGCCCGCCGATCACGATCGCGAACCCAGCCGAGTAGAGGCCGAATGACATGGCATCTCCTGTATGGATGGTCCAGGCACGACTATGAGGCCACACCGCCAGGTGTGGCTGTTCCAAAGGGAACACATCGGGCGTCAGTTCCGGCCGACCGCCGTGCGTCGGCGGCGTCGGTCGGCAGATGGTGGGGTGTGCAAGACAGAACAGACATCGCCGATGGAATCCCGTCATAGTCACGATCACGTTCAGTACCTTCGCATGGCGGTCTCGGATCTCATGACCCAGGTGAGCGATTTCACCGCCGGGCTCGTGCGCGGGCGTTATGCGGCGTCACACCAGACGGAGTGAGGACGGAGCGTGGCGCGGCACAACCCGATCTCGATGCTCCACGTAGGTTGACTCGACGCTTGAAGGGAGGACACACACCATGGACGTGATGGTCAGATTCCGGGCGATCGCCGTGGTCCTCGCGCTGATGGTCGTGGGCTGCGCGTCGCCGCCCAGCGCGGACGTCGATGCGGCCAAGGCCGCCGTCGACAAGGCCGTGACCGCCGGCGCCGATCAATACGCCGCGGACTCGCTCAAGGCGGCCCAGGATGCCAGTGCCGCCCTGGACACAGAACTGGCAGCCCAGCAAGGCAAGTGGTTCAAGTCGTACGAGAAGACCAGGGAGCTCGCCGCCGCGGCGAAGGCGGCTGGCGACAAGGCGGCGGCCGATGCCGTCGCGGCCAAGGCGGCGGCCGATGCGGCCGCGGCCAAAGCAGCCGCCGATGCCGCCGCGGCCAGAGCGAAGCCCAAGGTGACGCCGATCCGCGTCGGAGGCAACGTCAAGCCGCCGGTGAAGATCAAGGACGTCAAGCCGGTGTACCCGGCCATGGCACAGTCGGCGCATGTCACCGGTGCGGTCATCGTCGAGGCGACGATCGGCGAGGACGGGAAGGTCATCGACGCGAAGATCCTGCGATCGATCCCGATGCTCGACAAGGCCGCGCTCGACGCGGTGCGGCAGTGGGAATACACGCCGACGCTCCTGAACGGCGTGCCCGTGCCCGTGGTCCTGACCGTCACGATTACATTCGGGCGGTAGCGGGCAGCTCAGTCCCCGACGCTGTGGCGCTGGCTGTTGAGATACCGCGCAACGGCCAGCGCCAGGATGAGCGCGATCACCGCGACCAGCAGAGCGCGCAGATAGGCGACGATGCCGAGGATGAACCCCTCGAAGAGCCACGTGACGGCGACGCACACCCCAAGACACACCACCACGCCGGCTGCCCACCGCTGATGGCGCCACACGCCGAACGCGGCAGCGAGCGCGCACACGGCCTGGACGACGAAGAGGACGAGCAGCACCGGCATGGGCGGCCCGACCAGCATCGGGAGCACGTCGCTGGCGGCATAGACGCCATATCCCGCCAGCGCGACGGCAATCAGGAGCAGCGCGGTGGAGCGGTTCATTCAAACCTCCTCGCGAATCAGTGCAATCCAGTACAGACCGATCCTCGTGTCGCCGACTATAGTAACAGCTGAGGATCTACGCCATGCCATCTGGAATCTCCCCGGCTGCCGTTGGCGCGCCGGCGCCCTCGAACGTGTTCGTGGACCGGCTGGGGCCCGGTCCGGTTGCCGGGCCATCTCCCCGTGAGATCCGGCGAGGGGCGGCCGCTGTCGGTCATCTCCCGACCACCCGCGTTGGTCTCAGGCGCGGACTCCGACGCCTGGCCTCATTCGTCGGCGACATCGGCGGGATTCTCGCCTTCGCCTACGCCGTCCCCGTCGTCATCCTCGCCATCGGTATTCCCGTTGCGCTGCTGGTCCGGCTGGCGATCTGGACCGTCCGCGCGCTCTAATCGCCCACCCACATCTCGACCCAGTGTTCACGCTGGTCGTTGACCATTGGCACGTCCATGCCATCCTGTTCCTGATCGTCCATCCTCAGACGCTTCGAGCCGTCCGGGGGCGGCTGGTCGTGCACCGAGATGTGGTAAACGGTCTCGTGGTAGCGATAGTGCACGGTGAACGCGTGCCAGTCGGCGGGCAGACAGGGCTCGACCCGCAACCGATCGCCCCGGAGCTTCAGGCCCAGCAGCGATTCGATGACGAGCCGGTACATCCAGCCCGCGGATCCCGTGTACCAGGTCCATCCGCCGCGTCCGACATGCGGGGACACTGCATAGACGTCGGCCGCCACGACGTAGGGCTCCACCTTATAAGTCTCGACTCCGCCGGACGACGCGCCGTGCGCGAGCGGGTCGATCAACCGCCACACGGCCCACGCCCGCTCGGCGTCGCCGAGTTCGGCATACGCCATGGCCACCCAGATGGCCGCG
>PMKG01000234.1 GCA_003157675.1 Acidobacteriota bacterium | reverse complement strand
GCCGCCGCGCCCGCCGCGTCCGGCCGCGGGCGGGAGCGTGAGCGAGAGCTGCATGTTGGGCGCGTCGAGCTGAGTGCTCACGAGATCGAACGAGATCAGGTACGGCTGAAGCGGGCCTTCAGGCGGCGTGGCCGTGCCGCCCGGCTTGAGGCCCCATTCCTTCAGGTGACTGGCGATGTAGAGCGCCGCCGCGTCGTACGACGGCGACGGCAGGTTGCGGCCCTGCAGGGCATCCGCCGAAAGGAAGTACTCGTAGGTCTTCAGCTCGTCCTGCGTGATGGCGTCGGCATTGCCGAACGCCTTGCCGGACGCCTTGATGTACGGCGACTTCGCCTGCTGCGCGGACACGGCCGTCCACAGCAGCAGCGACATGACGCCGACCAGGATGGAGACGGAACCATTGATTCGACGCATCGCGACCTCGGTTGTGAAAGTGTCTGACCCGNNGGGCCGGGTCCGGGGAGGATATCACGTCTCAGTGCCCAAGGAACTCCGCCAGGATGCGCCATTCCTCGGTGGAGGGGGCGCCGGCCGGCCACGGCGCGTGCTGGCCGGCGAGTACCTGGCGGACCCAGGTGACGACGCGCGGATCGGGCTGGCTGTCGAGCCAGGGGGTGAGGATCCGCTCGGCGTCGGACGGCTGGCCGAGCGATTCGGCCGCGAGCGCCGCCACGATGCGGCCGACCCCGGGCTTCGACCGACCCGCCATCGCCAGCTTCTCGAGCAGCGCATTCGAGTCGGCCTTCTTCCCCTGCCTGGCGAGGCACTGGGCAGCGAGATAGTCCTCGAGCCGCTCGTCGGTGTCCGCCGGATAGGGCTTGCCGACGCCGAGCCGCTCGGGCCACTCGCGAGCCGAGACAATCCGCTGGAGGGCCGCATCGAAGCGTCCGGCCTTCATCTGCCCGACCGCCGCCATCAGGTGCGCCTCGCGGTAGAGACCACGGGCCTCGGTGGCGCCCTCGTGAGGCAGGACGTTCAGACGGGCCAGCAGGTCGGTCGCCTCGGTGAATCGCCGCGTCAGCAGCAGCGTCCTGACGTGAAGCAGGCCGAGGATCGAGTTCTCCGGCGACGCCGCGGCGTACCGCGCCGCCGTCGCGAGCGCCTGCTCGAAGGCGCTATCCTCGATGAGACGTTCGGCCAGCAGCCGGCCGTACCGCCACTCGCCCGGCTCGAGCTCGGCGGCGTGGCGCAGGTCGGCGAGGGAGCGGTCAGGCGAGGATGCCTCCTCCAGCTTCGCGCGAGCACCGAAGAAGGGCGCGAAGTCCGGCGTGTCACCGCACGCCGCCAGCAGGTCGAGAGCGCGCTTCGAGTCGCCTCGGTCCCAGACGATCAGAGACAGGTAGTACCGCGGGCGCCAGTTGGTCGTCCGGTTCATCGCCCACTCGAACACCGGGACGCTCTCGGACCGGAACGGAAACACGAGGCGCGCAGAGGCGGCGTCGGCCCGGCGCAGCGTCTCGGCGGAGGCTGGATCGTGCAGCGCATCCTGGACGAACGCCAGCCAATAGAGGACCTCGTCCTGCGGCGGGGCCAGCTCGAGTACCNNCGCTCGAAGCGCGCGAAGTGGCTGAGCGGATTCTCCGGGAGCTCCGCGGGAAGGTTCTCGTCCGACGTGCGTTCGCCGCGCAGCCGCATCGCGACGGCCAGGAGCTCGGCGCCCCCGAAACCGTTTCCGGCCTTCTGCCGGGCGCGCAAGGCATAGACGCCGGCCATCACCGGGTCACCGCGCCGCAAGCAGAGCTTCGCGAGCTCGGTCCACGCCGCCGCGCGGAACTCTGGTGACTGGGCGGCCACCTCGAACCCGTCCATCGCGTCCGCCGTCCGGCCCAGCCGGACCGACGCGAGACCGTAATAGTAATTCGATGCAGGATCGTAAGTGTCGATGGCGAGACCGCGGCGCGCCAGGTTCCACGCGCCCTGGTAGTCCATCGCCCGGTAGCGCAGCATCGCGAGGTCCGCCAGCGCCGGCACGTAGTTCTTGTCCTTCTTCAGGCAGGCCTCGAGGGCGGCCTGGGCCTGCGCGTACTCCCGCTGTCGCATCCACTCCTCGCCCTTGAGATGCAGACCCTGGATCGACTTCCAATCGAAGTCCTTCGGCGACTCGAGCGGGCGCGACAATTCGTCTCCGGCGACGGGCCGGTAGTCGAACCAGCTCCCTATCCGCACACGGAGTCGGTCGGCCGGCACCTGAACGTCCACCGACTTCGACCATGTCTGCATCGGCTTCAGCACGAGCGGCGCCGAGTAGACCACGCGGTCGCCGTCGAGCACTTCGAGCGTGTCGTTCACGGATTCGAGCGGCGAGAAACGAATCTCGAGGGTCGACGGCCTCACCGGCGGCGCGCCTTTCACGGCGCCCGGGCGCACGGTTCCCGGCAGCACGACGTTCAGCGCGCCGTGCTCGTTCGCCGCGACGAACCCGCCCGTCCCCTTTACCGGGAACCAGTACTCGGTCCACGTGTCGGTCGAGTGCGGCTCGAACCCCCGGTGCTTGAACGGCGTAAAGGTGCTCGCCTCGGCGGCCTGGTTGAACAACCGGCCCGACTGCACCTCGACGTACTGCCCGTCGGTGTCGGTCAGCAGCTTCTCCCAGATCATCCCCTGAGGAGACAGTCCCCAGATCCACGCCTTCTTCCCCAGCTTGTCGTCGCGCGGCGCGTAGTGTCCCATCCCGAAATCGTCGTCGTGCCAGTAGGCGCCGAAGAAGTCGGTCTCGCGGCCGACGACGTGGTACGACTTGTAGGAGCCGAAGTCGTTCTGCTCGTAGAACGCCAGGTTCTTCCCGTTCTCGGCGTTGATTGGCCACGGGAACAGCTCGCCGCCGTGACCGATGTAATGGGTGCCGGGATAAATGAGCTCGAGGTTGCCGGCCGCCTTGATGCCCGCGTTCATCCAGCTGTAGTAGGGCTGTTCGAGCGGCGATGCGTTGTACCACATCGAGCTCGTCGTGAAGTACGCCGCGTCGTTCGGCAGCGCGATCACGAGCCGCCACGGCGTGCGTGTCAGCAGGTCGAGGACACCGATGACGACCTCCGCGCCCTCGTTCGTCGTCCTGGTCACGTAGTCCACCGGCGTGGCGCAGTTGGGCGTGTGGCCGATGATGCCGTAATTCGGCTCGATGCCGCCGCTCGTCCACGGCCCCCGCATCGCGATGTCGCGGAACTTGACGACGTGGTTGTCGTAGATGAACGACCGGCCCGTGGACTTCTCGACCGCCGACCAGATCTTGCCGCCGATCTCGGGCAGGATCGTCACCACCAGGTAGTCGTTTTCGAGTTCGACGACGGTCCACTCACGGTCGACCGGAGTGTCGGTGTAGCCGTCGAACCGGAAATATGGGTAGATGCGCCCCATCTGCGGGATCGGGTTCGGGTCCGAGAACGGGTACGTGCGAATGACTCTTCGGTATTCACGCACCGTGGCCCGGCCGGGGGCGGCGTCAGCCGCGACCGCCGACGCCACCACCAAGCATGCCGTCATCCACGCCGCGCGTCGGAGGGTGGTCATAGCGGGACGCATTTTATCTCGCGTTAGGGGTCGGAGCGGTTTTNNTAGGCCGGCCCTTCAGGGCTGGCGCTTGACGCGGAACCGCCTCGCGAACAACCATCGTCCCGACAGGAGGCGCATGCACACCAGGATCGCGTTCGCCGTGGCGGTCGCTCCCGTGCTGGTGCTCGTAGCCGGGCTGCCGTTCGTGAATCACATCGACCCGGTCGTCTTCGGCCTGCCGTTCCTCCTCGTCTGGATCGTCGGCTGGGTGATGGCCACGCCGATCTTCCTCGGGGTGGCCTACCTGATCGTTCGCGGCGCGAACGATCGTTCGTCCTCCGGAGGCGGCCTGTGACCGTCCCCCTCCTGGTCATCCTCGCCTTCATCGTCTTTTCGGCCATCGTCGGCATCATCGGCCGC
>PMKG01000278.1 GCA_003157675.1 Acidobacteriota bacterium | reverse complement strand
CTTGCCGCCGGCGACCGCGTAGCGGACGGCCTTCAGGACGCGGCCGCCGCTCGTGAATTCGGCCGCGAGCACGTCGCCGTAGGAGGAAAACTGCCTTTCTCGGTAGACCTTCTCGAACGTCAGGTCGAACCGGTCGCCCGGCTGCAGCTCGGAGTTGAAGTCAATCTCGCCGCCGAAGACGTCCGCCAGCTCGATCGACAGGTCCGGCCCCTCGCCCGCCTGCTCCATCGCCGCGAAGAGCGACGGCGACGAGGTGGAGATCTCGCCGTGNNACGGTCAGCTCCTCCGGCTGATGGTCCGAGGGGCCGAGCACGCGGAGGAAGCGGTCCTGATCGATCTCGTACTCGAACCGGCGGACCAGGCCCGAAAAAGTGCGTTCGACGAGATAGGCGTGGTTCGCCTTCAGTCGGCGCGGGTCGAAGACCGTGCGCGTGAGCGACACGATGGCGGGCACCAGGTCGGTTCGCAGACCGAAGGAGGCGAGCAGCGCGGCGAGCGTCGTCCGATCCGGGACACGCCCGCTTGCCGATTCCGTTTCACGCGCCAGGAACACGTCGGGCCGGCCAAGCGCCGGCCTCGGCGGGTCGCTGGTCCGGGTGCACGCCGCTCCGAGTCCCACGGCGAGCGCAAGACCCAGAGCGGCTGCAGGGCGGAAGTTCACGGAATGTCCCGGCCCGTTCTACTTGTTCGGCTCGCTGGAGGGCGGCACGAGCCCCTTCAGTCGAAGGTAGGTCACGAAGTTGCCGTAATGCTCCCAGTCGTGCGTGATGTTGCCGAGCAGGGGGCGCAGCCGCGGCATGGGCGGCTGCGGCGGCCGGGGCTTGGCGCCAGCGGCGGGCGGAGGCGGCGGGGGCCCTGCGGGCGGCGCCTCGAGCAACATGGCGTCGGTCATCGAGCCGTAGACCACCGAGCAGTAGGCGCTCGAATCGTCGATCGCCTTGACGAGGTCGGCCTTCGCGGTCTTCTTCTCGAAGTCGTTCCCCTGGTTGGGATTCGCCTCCCCCTTCACCCGGGAGCAGTAGGAGAACTGTGCGTTGGCCACGTGGCCTACGATCTCCCCGAAGCTTCGCACCTCGGGCGTCGGCTTGAACGAGTAGTTCGCCTCCGGCATCTTCTCCGCGGATTTGGCGAGGTAGCCAGAAACCGTGTCGAACGACGCTTTCAGCGCCTTGGCAACGGGATCGGCGGTTGCGGTCGCGCCCTGCGCGGGCATCTGCGCCAGCGCCGGGAGCGTCATCGCGAGCAGGCACACAACGACCAGCAGCATTCGTTTCATGGTGTTCTCCCTTAGAAACAAAATGCTACAGCGGATGGCGGGCGGCCGGCAACACGGCCGGAGCTGAAGAGGCCGGCGGTTTCGGTGGCCAGGCGTGACCGGTCCTGGCGCCCGGGCCGGCCGGATGCAACTCGGTGGTGAGGGCGTGGTGCCCGACGTGCCTGATCGCCCCGCTCGCGTAACTGTGGATGCCGAGGTAGAGCACGCCGAGCACCGCCAGGAGACCGAGCGAGCCGGCCGCAATGCTCACGCGTCGGCGAAGCGCCGCCCAGGCGCCCCGGCTGACGACTGGCCGCGCACTGCTGCAGGCTGGCGCGGTCGGGGCCGTACGGGGCGAACCGGACGCGATTCTGGGCTGCTGGACCGAGATCGCACGACCTTCACCGGGTCCGCCTGACGGCCCGGCGGAACCCGGTCCGCTCGCGAAGGTTCCGACGAGCCGCGTCGAGCCCGGCTCCACGGCCTCGAGATACGCCACGACCGCCTTCTGGAGCGACCGGTGCCGCGGTTCGTCGTCGACCACTTCTTCGAACGCGGCAGAGGCTTCGATGGCCGTGCGGAACGCCGTCCGCAACTGGATCTGGAAGCAGCGCGGCAGCCACGCGCGCATGGCCGGAGACATCACCGGGCGACCGGGGCCGGTCGGCGCGGACGTGTCGGCCAGCAGGCGCTCGACCTCGTGCGGGTACTCCTCGCGCCCGATCGGCCGACCGAGAACCAGGGCCAGCGTGAGCATGCCGAGCTGCACGACGTCGGTTACCTGGTCGAACCTGGCGGCGCCAGCCCCGAACGGCACGGGGATCTGGAAGGCGCTCCACACGGCCGCCCGTCCCATCCGAAGCGACTCGAGCACCGGCGCGAGCACGTGCTCGACGATCACGGCCCGCCCGTCCGGGCCGACAAGCACCCGCTCGGGGCCGAGCGCACCGTGGGCGAGGTCCGGGAAAGCCCGATGGAAGTCGGCCATCGCGTGGAGGATTTGGCGGCCGAGATTCCGCACGGCGCCCGGGCTCGGCGCGATACCGCGCTCATTCCCGAGCCGCAGCAGTTCGGACAAACGGATGCCCGGGACGGCGGTCGAGATGATCCTGAACTGGTCGGTGGACCCCGGCACGCGCTCGACCCTGCGGATCGAGGCGAATCCGGGGTGAACAAGTGACGACAGGCGAACCGCCCTTGCGGCCACCGCGGCCTCGGTCGTCGCGGTCACCGATATTTCCGGGCACACGCGGAGCACTTCGACGACCGAGCCATCCGGGTCGGTCACCCGGTGCCTCCGGCCAAGTGCGTCCGCGAACCAGTCCTTCTCCACGGTCGCTCCCCCGCAACACGCCTCCGATACGTGTCGCTACAAACGGATAGGGAAAGAGGTCTATGCGAGTTGCAAGACCGGCACCACCGCGCCGTTCTACCCATCTGCCTGAATTCCTAGACATTTCAGGGGGGCTCCCGCAGCGGGCGAGCAATCGGGGGGCCTGAAATTACGATTCCCCCTGAGGGGAGGTCAGAAATGTAATCGAAGGGCGAACTGCCGACGGGCGGTGGTGTCTACCAGAACGTGACGCTCGCCGCAGCCGGGACGCTGGCCGGGTCGGCGTTCATCCGCAGCCAGTAGTTGTCGACGAAGGTCTTGAAGCCCCCGTGGCCCAGCCGCGTGTAAAAGTCGTAGGCCAGCATCTCGTCGTAGGCCCGCGCGAGCGTCCAACCGTCGCGGACCATGCGGTACACCGCGATCATCGAGCCCGTGCGATGGCGCCCGCCCGCGCAGTGCACGTAGACCTTGCCTGCCGGGCTTTCGTCGAGCGCCTTCAGGAACGCCGTGACGTCGCTGTCGGTCGGCTGTCCGTGATCGTCGATCGCGATGTTGACGTACCGGAGGCCAGCGTCCTCGGCATTCCGGCGCGCATCGCTCTTCGAATCCAGCCGGAGGTCGATGATGGTCGTCACGCCCAGTCCGGCGAGCACCCGGTAGTCGCCTTTGCCGGGCTGCGCACCACGATAGATGCGCCCGTCGACGATGCCGAAATTCTCCAGGCCGATCCCGGCTGCGCGCAGCGGGCCGAAGCTGTCCGAGGGCGTCGGCATGGCCGAGGTGGCCGCACGCGGGGCTGCGGCGCCCGAGGCCCACGCAGGCACCGTGGCCATCACGAGCGGAAGCGCCAGCGCAGCGGCCCACCGGAGACGATAGCGCGTCGATGCCTTACGAAACATGCGTTCCCCTGACCCTCTGGAGTGGACGGTATCTGGACCCTGATGCGATGGTTCGAGCATACGCCGTTGGCGCCAGATCCACAAGGGAAAGGACAACGAAACTCTTATAAATCAATAAGTTACAGTCACAACCCGGGCGCCGGCCGGACGGGCGATTAGGAAGCACTAGCGCGGGGTCTCAGTTCCGCCCAGAGCTTCGGGCGAACCGCCGGAGCGCGGCCGCACGTTCGATCGCCTCGGGTTCAGAGCGGAGCGCGTCGACCGGCCATCTCAGGCGCCAAGTCCAGTTGCGGTCGTCGATGAGGGCGGGCACGTTGATCCGGTCCCGCCAGCCGAACACGTCCTGGATCGGCAGCAGGAGGATGTCCGAACCCGACGTGAACAGGACGGAGAGCAGCAGGTCGCGGAGCGACGGCGAGAAGGCGCCGTCTTCGGCGTCGAGTGGCGCCGCGCGCTCCGCAACGCCGGGCGTGGCCAGCACCGCGGCCCGTTCCTCGGCGTCGAGGCCGTCCCACCAAACGGCGACCGGGTCAGTATCGTGGGTGCCGGAGGTGGCCACCGACACCGCCGGGTAGGTTGCCGGGTCCAGATATGGCTTGCCCGGACGGTCCCAGTGCCGCTCCCATCGGAACACCTTGCAGCCCGGAATACCGAACCGCGCGAGCGACTCTCGGACGAAGTCGGGGACGCTGCCGAGATCCTCGGCGAGGATGGTCGCGCCCGAACTGCGGAAGATGGAGAGCACCTGCTCGCCGAGCGCGACCTGAATCCGCTCGTCGGTCCGGTCGAAGCGCGCCGGCGACCCGTCGTGAGGGAAGACGTACGTGCGATACAAGCCGACCAGGTGGTCCACGCGGTAGCCGTCGTAGAGCGCGGCCATCCGGCGGGCCCGCCGGCGCAGCCAGTCGAAGTCGCGCGCGGCCATCTCGTCCCACCGGTAGGCCGGCATCCCCCAGTTCTGCCCCGAGGCGCTGAACGCGTCGGGGGGCGCGCCGACCGACACGTCCAAGCGGAACGACGGGAGGTCGGCCCAGACGTCGGCGCTGTCGCCGTCGACCATGAACGCCAGGTCGCCGAGCAGGCTGACGGGCCGGGCGCGCGCCTTCGCGTCGCGCCACTGCGTACCCGCGACAAACTGAAGCCACTTCCGGTAGCGCACCTCGCGGGCGAGACGCTCGGCGGCCGCCGTCAGCGCCTCGGGCTCTCTGTCGCGCAGCGGCGCCGGCCATTTGGTCCAGGGGCGATCCTGCGCGTCGGCGTGCAGCGCGCGGAACAGGGCGTAATCGTCCAGCCACCAGGCTTCCGCGGCGGCCCAGGCGTCGAAGGCCTCGCCGTCCCGCGCGTCCGCTCCCGTTCCCCGCTCGAACTCGCCGAACGCCGTCCGGAGCGCGGTCTCCTTCACGCTCCGCACGAGCGCGTGATCGATGGCCGGTGACCGGCGGGCCTCGTCCAGCCGCTGCTGCCACTCGCTGCCCATCGCCTCTTCGCCGCCGAGCGCGCGGAATTCCGCGACCGCATGCACGCTGATGAAGATCGGGTCGATCGCCATCGCGGTCATCGCGGAGTAGGGCGACCTCTGGCCGAGCGCCATCTCGCCAATGGGCAGCAGCTGTAGCAGATCCACGCCCGCGTCGCGCAGCCACGACGCGAACACCGGTACGTCGCCGATCTCCCCGATCCCCCAGCTCGCGCGAGACGGGATCGAGAAGAGCGGTACGAGCAGCCCGGCGTGTCGGCCTGGGGCGAGGGGCATCGGGTTCCTCACGCGGAGGCGCGCGAGAGCAGCCGCGCAGCGCCCTCACTGAAGTCGGCCGGGGGCGCGAGCAAGCTCACCACCACGAACGCCTCGTGCGGGAAGTCGAAGAAGTACCCGGGATGGACGAGCACGTGGTCGCGCTCGAGCAAATCGAGCACGAGCGACTCCTCGCTGCCCGTCGCCGGCACGCGGACGACGGCCGACCAGCCGCCCTCGACGCGCAGCACGGAGCAGGCCGGGTGCCGCGCGGCGAGCGCCTGCAGCGCCCGCAGGTTCCCCGTCACCCGATCGAGAATCTGCGCGCGAATCTCGCGGCCAGCCGAGAGGAGCGGGCCGATGGCGCGCTGCACCGGCGTCGCAACCGACAGAAACGTGTCGCAGACGATCTCGAGGCGGGCGAGCGCGGCGTCGACGAGCGCGGGCGGGCCGCCGGCCACGATCCAGCCGAGTTTCAACTGCGGCAGGCCGGCCGACTTCGAGAGGCCGCCGAGGCTGAACGTCAGCGCCTCGTCCTGATCGAGCACGCGCGCCCGGTCCGGCCGCGGGTCGATGAGGTAATCCGAGAACACCTCGTCGCCGATGATCGCCAGGTCGCGCGACGCGCACAGGCGGGAGAGCGCGCCGAGATCGCCGCTCGTGATGATCGACCCGGTGGGGTTGTTCGGGCTGACCACCAGGACGGCCCGCGTCCGCGGCGTGACGGCCGACTCGACCGCGTGCGTGTCGATCGACCAGGTGCCGTGGAAGTCGAGCGGGTAGGGGCGCACGGCGACCAGCTCGAGCCGGGTCAGGTGCTCGAACAGCGGGTAGCTCGGCACCGGGACCAGCACCTCGTCGCCGGGGTCGCAGAGCAGCTTGAACAGAAACGCGTAGGCCTCGCTCGTGCTGGCCGTCAGGATGACGCGAGCGGGATCGACGGGCGGCGCGTTGCCGCCGATCGCGTCGGCGACCGTCTCTCGAGCGCTCGACAGGCCGAACGGGTGCGGCTCGTAGCTCAGCCCCTCCGGCGCGGCCAGCGCGGTGAGCGCGTGGTCCGGGTAGGCCAGCCCGACCCTGGTCGGATTGGTCTCGGTGAGGTCGATGACGCGGACACCCTTTGCGCGGACCTCTAGCTCGGCGCTGGTCAGCCGGTTGGGCGCGAGGTCCGACGGGGTGCGCGTCGAGAACATCTATCTACGTTAGACTAGCCTCAGGAAGAGGGGCTAGAAGTATTAGCTGTCAGTGGCTAGGGGGCAGTGTGTCGCGCGTGATCGACTAGCCACCAGCAACTGACCACTACAGGCGCAGGTATCCATGCTGGACCTCTTTGTCGAAATCGCCCGGCTGAAGCGCGAGATGAACGCCGTCATCCTGGCGCACTACTACCAGGAGCCCGACATCCAGGACATCGCCGACGTCATCGGCGACAGCCTCGCGCTGTCCCAGGCGGCCGCGAAGACCGACGCGTCGGTGATCGTCTTCTGCGGCGTCCACTTCATG
>PMKG01000321.1:5125-6044 GCA_003157675.1 Acidobacteriota bacterium | reverse complement strand
CCCGGCGACGGCCGGGCGCTCCTCTTCTCCTTCCCCCGCCCCTCTGCTTCTTCCCTCTTCCGGTTTCCGGCGCTGACGTCGGTCGCTATCCGGGCTGGTTCCCGTCCGTCGTCTTGCGGCCCTGGGCGGTGAAGACGACGCGGCCCTCCCTGGTCGACACGCGAAACGCGACGGCGCTGGAGCCTGACTGCCGGAACTTGGCCACCTGGCCCTGGACGATGTCGCTGAACCGGGAGAACGGGAACGGCTCGGCGGCGCCGGCGGCCTCCCGCGCCTTGACGAGCGACTCGTAGAGCGCGCGCACCTTCTCGCCTTCGGCGTCCGCGGCGCCGAGCGTCACCGNNTCTTCGCGGGCTCTCAGCGCCCGATCCCACAACTCGGAGAACGTCGCGTAGCGCGACTGCAGGGTGCCGAGGCGGAAGCGGTCCACGGAGCTGGTGATGTAGGCGCGATCGAGCCGGTCGAGCATCTGGTCGAGGCGGCGGCGGCTCTCGAGCGGCGGCCTCAGCGACTGGCCGGCGAAGTACATGTTGTACTCGGTTTCGAGCTTGCGCAGCGACGTCTCGATCAGCTGCAGGTCTCGTTCGAGCTCGGTGTGTTGGGGCACGGCACGCTCGGGGGCCTCGCCGACAAGTGTATGGATGCGGGAAGCGTCGGCGCCAGCAGCCACCGGTGATGGTATCCTGAGACCGCCGCGAGCGGCAACTGCCATGACGGACTTCCGCATCATTCCCTCGATCGAGCACCTGCGCCAGCGAGAGGCGGTACGCGACCTCGAGCGCGAATTCGGGCGCGTCGCGATCGTCGAGGCGCTGCGGGCCGCGGCGGCCGACCTTCGCGCGAGACTGGCGGCGAGTGGGGGCGAAGCTGCCGGACCGGCGGACGCCGAGGTGGCCGCCCGGGAGATCGAGGGGCGGGC
>PMKG01000321.1:4960-5102 GCA_003157675.1 Acidobacteriota bacterium | reverse complement strand
TGGCGATCGAACGCCTCCGCGGCCTCGCGGGCTGCTACTCCAATCTCGAGTTCGATCTCGAGGCGGGCCGACGCGGCAGCCGCGACACGCACGCCGAGGCGCTGCTGACGCGGCTGCTCGGCGCCGACGCCGCGGTCGTGGT
>PMKG01000321.1:0-4944 GCA_003157675.1 Acidobacteriota bacterium | reverse complement strand
GGTCGGCACGACCAATCGCACGCGGGTGGATGACTACCACGAGGCGATCGGGCCCGAGACGGCGCTGCTGCTGCGCGTCCACCGATCGAACTTCCGCATCGACGGCTTCACCGAGCAGCCGACGCTCGACGAACTGGTCGCGCTCGGCCGCGAACACGACATCCCGGTGGCCGAGGACATCGGCAGCGGCTACCTCGGGCTCGTCGGCGAGGAGGATGCGGCGCGGCTCGACGCGCGGCTCGGCGGCNNCAAGCTGCTCGGCGGTCCCCAGGCCGGCATTCTCGCGGGACGCCGCGACCTGCTGGCCCGCGTCCGCCGCCACCCGCTGATGCGGGTGCTGCGCGTGGACAAGCTGGCGTACGCGGCCCTCGAGGGCACGCTGGCGGAATATGCCGCGGGACGCGCCAGCCGCACGATCCCGATCCTGCAGATGATCCTGGCCGCGCCGGAGGCGATCGAGGCCAGGGCGAGGGCGCTCGCCGCGCGCGCCGAAGCCGGGGGCGCGCTCGAGGCCGAGGTGACGGCCGGCCGGTCGAAGGTCGGCGGCGGCACGACACCGGGCGTCGACCTGCCGACGTTCGTACTCGCCCTTCGCCATCGCCAGCGGAGCGTCGACTGGCTGGACCGCTGGCTGCGCGGTCGGGAGCCCGGGATTGTCGGGCGGATCGAGCACGACCGCCTGCTGCTCGACCTGAGGACCGTCCTCGCGGGGGAGGACGCGATCCTGGCCGAGGCCCTCGCCGCGGTCCCTGCCTGACGGCGGGCACCGCTCTCGGCTCTCGACGGTGTCCGGCTTTGGGCCAAGAGCCAGACACTGCCCAGAGCCGAAAGCCCTGAGCCGAGAGCCTGCTAGAACAGGCTCCCGATCGAATGCGCAGCCAAGTCGATCACCCTGGTCGGCAGGATGCCGAGATAGAAGATGGCCGCCAGCGCCGCCGCGAGCGTGAAGACGGCCGCCGGCGACGGCTCGGGCGAACGCGGCGCATCGCCGGGCTCGGCCATGTACATCATCACGATCACGCGCAGGTAGAAGAAGATCGACACGACGCTCGTCAGCACGCCGATGATCGCCAGGCCGTAGTCGCCCGAGCGGATCGCCGCGCTGAAGATGTACCACTTCCCGACGAACCCGGCCGTCGGCGGGATCCCGCCCAGTGACAGCAGCAGCACGGAGAAAACGGCCGCCAGCGCCGGATGCCGGTTGGAGAGGCCCGCCATGCTCGGCAGGTCGTCGTTGGCCCGGTCGTCGGTCGCCAGCAGGCCGATGAGGCCGAAGGCCGCGAGATTGGTGACGCCGTACGCGAGCAGGTAGAAGAGAATCGCACCGCGGCCCGTGTCGTTCGACGCCGCGAGGCCGACCAGCAGGTAGCCGGCGTGCGCGATGCTGGAATAGGCGAGCATCCGTTTCAGGCTCGTCTGCGCAACGCCCACCACCGTCCCCAGGATCATCGTGACCGCGGCCAGTCCCCACAGGACCGGATACCACAGGGCGTGCAACGACGGGAACGCAACCGTGATCACGCGCACCAGCGCGGCGAAGGCCGCCGCCTTCACGCCGGTGGACATGAAGCCGGCCACGATCGTCGGCGCCCCTTCGTAGGCGTCCGGCGTCCACATGTGGAACGGCACGGCCGACACCTTGAAGCCGAAGCCCACGAGCAGCAGGCCGAGGGCGAGCAGCGCGAACGTGGGATGCGCGGCCGACGCGTCGGCGAGCGCCGCGCCGACGCGGTCGAGCCTGGTGGTGTGCGTGAGCCCGTAGACGAAGGCGAGGCCGTACAGGAAGAACGCGCTCGAGAACCCGCCGAGGATGAAGTACTTGAACGCCCCCTCGACCGACGCCTCGGCGTCCCGCCGGAGGGCCGTCAGCACGTAGACCGCGAGCGACATCACCTCGAGCGCGAGGAAGATCACCAGCAGGTCGGTCGCCATCGCCATCAGCATCATCCCGGCGAGCGCGAACAGCGTGAGCGCGTAGTACTCGCCCTCGGGCAGCCCCTCGCGCTCGACCAGCGACGGCGACAGCAGCATCGTCATCACGCCGATGACGACGAGGATCATGACGAAGAAGAGGCCGAACGTGTCGGCCGCCACCAGGCCGAAGCCCGTGGCGTGCCGGCCCCAGAGCAGCGCCGCGCTGACGGCGGCGCCGACGAGGCCGATGAGACCGAGTCCGCCGATCGGCATCTTCTCGCCCGGCGCGCGAAAGGCCTCGGCCAGCATCGCCGCGAGGCCGGCGGCGGTGACGCACAGAATGGGGACGATGGCGGCGATGGAGGACGGTGACATGTCAGTGCTTCACCCTGGCGCCGGACGCGGCCGCGCCGCGCCACGCGGCGTCGGCAGGGTTGGGGGACGGCGCCTCGACCGCGCGCGCGACCGAGGGGTGGCTCATCCGCTGGAGGAACCGCTCGACCGACGGCTGCATCGGCTTGAGGAACACGCCCGGAAACACGCCCATGAAGATGGCCATGGCGACGACGGGCACGATGACCCACCGCTCGCGCCGCGTGAGATCGGGCAGCGCCCGGTTCTCCTCGTGCACGACCGGCCCGTAGTTCACCCGCTGGAACATCCACAGCATGTAGACCGCCGACAGGATCACGCCGGTGGCGGCGAATGCCGCCATCCGCGGGTCCCATCGGAAGACGCCGAGCAGGATGAGGAACTCGCCGACGAAGCCGTTGGTGCCGGGCAGGCCGATCGAGGCGAGCGTGATCAACATGAACGCGGCGACCAGCCGCGGCGTCACCGCCTTGAGGCCGCCGAACGCCGCGATCTGCCGCGTGTGGCGGCGGTCCGACAGCATCCCGACGATGAGGAAGAGGCCGCCGGTGCTGACACCGTGGTTCAGCATCTGGTAGACCGATCCCTGCAGCCCCTGCAGGTTCAGCGCGCAGATGCCGAGGACGACGAACCCCAGGTGGCTGACGCTCGAGTACGCCACCAGCTTCTTCATGTCCGGCTGGACCATCGCCACGAGCGCGCCGTAGATGATGCCGACGATCGCCAGGACGGCGAGCCACGGGGCGAAGAAGGCCGCGGCCGTCGGGAACAGCGGGAACGCGAAGCGCACCAGGCCGTAGGTGCCCATCTTCAGCAGCACGCCGGCCAGGATGACCGAACCGGCCGTCGGCGCCTCGACGTGCGCGTCGGGCAGCCAGGTGTGGAACGGGAACAGCGGGACCTTGATGGCGAAGGCCAGCGTGAAGGCCAGGAAGAACCAGAACTCGAGCTGCGGCGGAAGGTGCAGGTCGTAGAGCTTCAACAGGTCGAAGCTGTGGCCGCCGCCGGTGATCGAATTGTGCATCCAGGCCAGGCCGATGATGGCGAGCAGCATCAGGACGCTGCCCACCGCCGTGTAGAGGATGAACTTGACGGCGGCGTAAATCCGGCGGTCGTAGCCCCAGATGCCGATCAGGAAGTACATCGGGACCAGCATCGCGTCCCAGAAGATGTAGAAGAGGAACAGGTCGAGCGAGACGAAGACGCCGAGCATCGCGCTCTCGAGCGCGAGCATGAAGGCGGCGAACTCCTTCACCTTGTCGCGCACCGACTCCCACGAGCTGAGCAGGGCCAGCGGCGTGAGGAACCCGGTCAGCACCAGCAGGAACAGGCTGATGCCGTCGACGCCCACGAAATACTGCACGCCGAAGGCGGGGATCCACGGGTGCCGCTCGACGAACTGGAAGTCGGCCCGCGTCGGGTCGAAGCGACTCCAGAGCAGCAGCGTGGCCGCGAACACGGCCAGCGACGCGCCGAGGGCGGTCCAGCGGACGACCGCGTCGCGGCGCCCGTCGTGGTTCTCGATGAGCAGCAACAGCAGCGCACCGGCCAGCGGCAGGAAGACGATTATCGAGACCACAGCAAGTACCCCAGGATCAGCAGCGTGCCCACCATGAGCGACGCCGCGTAGGCGCGGATCGACCCGGTCTGCAGGAGCCGCAGCACGCCGCTCGCCCTGCTCACCGTCGCGCCCGCCCCGTTCACGGCGCCGTCGATCAGGCCGACGTCCACGCCCTTCCACAGCCCCTGCTCCGACACGATCCGGATCGGCTGCACGAGGGCGGCATCATAGATCTCGTCCACGTAGTACTTCCGAAGCAGCAGGTGGTGCAGACCGCTGAAACGCCGGGCCGCGGCCCCGGCAAGGTCCCGCCGCTTCAGGAAGAACACCCAGGCGAGGCCGATGCCGGCAAAGGCGACCAGCGTGGAGGTCAGCATCAGCCGGCCTTCGAGCGCGCTGTCGCCGGCCGCCGCCGCGGATTCGGCCGCCGTCGGTTCAAGCGCCGCCGCGCCTTCGCCCGCTGCACCCACCATCGGCGCGACGAAGCTCGGTTCGAGGAAGCGCTCGAGCCGGTTCTGCCCGCCCAGCACGCCCGGCACGCCGACGTAGCCCGCGAGGACGGCGCCGACGGCCAGGACGACGAGCGCGATGGCCATCGGCCTCGCCGCGTCGTGCAGATGTCCGTCCGCTGCGCCGTGCGACGCCGCCGCGTGGCCGTGCGCCGGCTCGGCGCCCGAAGGCCGCGGCGCCCGCTCGCCGTGGAAGGTCATGAACACGATCCGGAACATGTAACAGGCGGTCAGAAGCGAGGCCAGGCTCGCGAAGAACCAGAGGTACCAGTGGCCGCTCGAATAGGCGCGGCAGAGCAGCTCGTCCTTGCTGAAGAACCCGGAGAGCAGCGGGACGCCGGCGATCGCCAGCGTGCCGACGAGGAACGTCCAGTAGGTGACCGGCAGCTCCTTCCGGAGCCCGCCCATGCGTCGCATGTCCTGCTCGCCGGAGAGCGCGTGAATCACCGCGCCCGACCCGAGGAACAGCAACGCCTTGAAGAAGGCGTGCGTATAGAGATGGAAGATGCCCGCCGAAAAGGCCCCGACGCCCATCGCCACGAACATCAGGCCGAGCTGCGACACCGTCGAGTAGGCCAGCACCCGCTT
>PMKG01000316.1:231-3977 GCA_003157675.1 Acidobacteriota bacterium | reverse complement strand
GCGCCCACCCAGTAGAAGTGGCTCGTCATGATGCCGTATTTGGCGCCGCTCGCCGCCATCCCGATCACTTCCTGCGCGCCGAGGTTGGCCGAGATGAACGCCAGGCCGGTGATCCAGGTCGCGAGGCTGCGGCCCGACAGGAGGAAGTCGAGGCTCGTGCGCATGTAGCGCCTGAGCGCGACGCCGATCCCGAGGACGAACACGAAGTAGAGGCCGATGACCGCGTAGTCGATCGCGTGCAGGTGCATGCCGCGTCTCCGGGCAAAGGGCGTGACCGCGGGCCGAACCGGTGCATTCTTGCATTAGGGCCCGCGCACGGCAATACTGATTCAGCCGAGAGGAGGCTTTCATGTCCGACCGGGAATCATTGCTCGACCGCTTCTGCCGTTACGCCCGCATCGACACGCAGTCGAGCGACACGTCCTCTTCGTATCCCTCGACCGAGAAGCAGAAGGACCTGCTGCGCGTGCTGGTCGACGACCTGAAAGCGGCCGGCCTCGCCGACGCCGAGATGGACGGGCACGGCTACGTGATGGCGACGCTGCCGTCCAACATCCCGCCGGGCCACTCCGCGTTCGGGCGCGTGCCGACGATCGGCCTCCTCGGCCACGTCGACACGTATCACGAGGTCTCCGGCGCGAACGTCAAGCCGCAGGTGCACCGCAACTACGACGGCGGCGACATCGTCCTGCCGGGCGACCCGTCGATCGTCATCCGCGCCTCCGAGGAGCCGGATCTGGTCGCGTGCAAGGGGATGACGATCGTCACGGCCGACGGCACGACGCTGCTCGGGGCGGACGACAAGGCTGGCGTGGCGGAAATTCTCGAGGCCGTCTGGCGCTTCCGGGAGGATCCCAAACGGCTGCACGGCCCCATCCGTATCGCGTTCACGCCCGACGAGGAGGTCGGGCGCGGCACCGAGCGCTTCGACGCCAAGAAGTTCGGCGCCACCTTCGCCTACACGGTGGATGGGTCGGGCGTCGGCGAACTGGAGAGCGAGACGTTCTGCGCCGACAGCGCCACGCTCAAGGTCGGTGGCGCCGACGTGCACCCCGGCTACGCCAAGGGCAAGATGACGAACGCCGTGCGCGTGCTCGCCGACGTCATCATGGCGCTGCCTCAGCACCGGACGCCGGAGACGACCGAGGCGCGCGAGGGCTACCTGCACCCGATCAACCTCAGCGGCAACGTGTCGGAGGCCACCGCGAACTTCATCGTCCGCGACTTCACCGAGGAAGGGCTCCACGACCTCGAGGCGACGTTGAAGTCCGCCGCCGAATGGGCCGGGAAGAAGTACCCGGGCGCCAAGGTGACGGTCGAGACCAAGGAATCGTACCGGAACATGAAGTACATCCTCGACCAGCACCCGCAGGTCACCGACTACGCCGAGGAGGCCATCCGCCGCGCCGGCCTGACGCCGAGGCGGACGTCGATCCGGGGCGGGACCGACGGCGCGCGCCTGACGTTCATGGGCGTTCCGACGCCGAACCTGTTCGACGGCAGCATGAACTTCCACGGCAAGAAGGAATGGGTGCCGCTCGAGTGGATGGACGCCGCTGTCCAGACGCTTCTGCATCTCATGGACGTCTGGGTCGTGCGTAGTCGGAGCTGACGATGTCTCTCGCGCCGTATATGAAGTGGGCCAAGCAGCACGTCCGGTCCCGCTTCAATCTGGCCGGCAGCAATCTCCTCGCCTGCGAGCTCTCCGATCTGCCAGGCGCGCGCGAGGCGCTCGAGCTGCACGGCGACAACGACAACGGCTTCCAGCCGCTCCTCGAGGCGATCGCCTCCACCTACGGCGTTGCGCCCGAGATGGTGGTGACGGCCCAGGGCACCTCGGGGGCCAACTTCCTCGTGTTTGCCGCGCTCGTGAAGGCCGGTGACGATGTGCTGGTGGAGCGGCCGGGATACGACCCGCTGATGGGGCCGCCGCTGCTGCTCGGCGCGCGCGTCACCCGGTTCGACCGCCGGTTCGAGGACGGCTACCGGCTCGACCCCAACGCCGTCCGCGCCGCGATGACCGATCGGACGAGGCTCATCGTGGTCACCAACGCGCACAATCCGACCGGCGTCATGGCCGCGGAGAGCGACCTCGTCGAGGTCGGCCGGATCGCGGAGCGTCACGGCGCGCGCGTGCTGGTCGACGAGGTGTACCTGGACACGGCGACCGACGGCCCGGTGCAGCCCGCGGCCGCCCGCTCGCCGGTCTTCATCTCCACGAGCAGCCTGACCAAGAGCTACGGCCTCGCGGGCCTGCGCTGCGGCTGGGTGCTGGCGGCGCCCGACGTCGCCGAACACGTTCGGCGCGCGCGGGACATCATCGACGGCACGGGCGCGTTTCCGGCCGAGCGGCTGTCGGTGCTCGCCTTCTCGCTGCTCGACCGCGTGGCCGCCCGGGCACGGCGGATCCTGACGGCCAACGGCGCGGCGGTCAGGAACTTCCTCGCGGAGCGTCGAGAACTGGAGTGCGTGCTCCCCGGCGCCGGCACGGTCGTCTTCCCGCGGCTGCGCGGCGTCGACGAGGCCGGACCGTTTGTCGGGATGCTCGCGCGCGAGTTCGAGACCGACGTCGTTCCCGGCCACTTCTTCCAGGCGCCCGCGCACTTCCGCCTCGGGTTCGGCGGGCGGTCGGAGGAACTCGCGCAGGGACTGGCGCAGCTTGGCAGGGCGCTCGACGCCCGAGCGTCTCGCGCCGACCACTGAAACGAACCCGGTGAGTTCCCGCTTCGTCTAAGCACTCATGGTCGTCGTGTCTCCCCGCCTGGTGGCGCTCGCCCTCGTCGTAAGCGGGTTACTCGGCAGATCGCTTGCGTCCGCACAGGACAAGCGACCCGCGCCACCCGCGAAGCCCCCCCTTGCCGCGCAGGCCTTCACCGTCAGCAAGGCGTCGTCCGCGATCGTGATCGACGGCGTGCTGGACGAGTTGGCCTGGGCCGGCGCGACGGTGATCCCCGTGGCGTTCGAGTACCAGCCGGGCGAGAACGCCACGCCGCCGGTGCGCACCGACTGCCTGGTGACGTTCAACCGGGAGACGCTCTACATCGCATTCCGCGCGTCCGACCCGCGCCCGTCCGAGATCCGGGCCCACCTGATGGACCGCGACGCGATGGATACGTTCATCCAGGACGACCACGTCACGATCATGATCGACACGTTCAACGACGAGCGCCGCGCGTACCAGTTCCGCGTCAACCCGCTCGGCGTGCAGGCCGACGCCGTCAACAGCGAGGTGGACCAGAGCGAGGACTGGTCGTGGGACGCGATCTGGAACGCCGCGGGCCGCGTGACCGCGGACGGCTACGCCGTGGAGATCGCGATTCCGTTCCGCGAGCTGCGGTTCCCCGGCGGGGCGGACGCGCTCACCTTCGGGCTGTCGGTCGAGCGCTCGTACCCGCGCAGCGTCAGGCACCGCATTGCCTCGCACCCGATCGACCGCGACCGCAGCTGCGGGTTCTGCCAGTTCAACAAGGTGACCGGTTTCCGCGATCTCGCCTCCGGGCGCAACGTCGAGATCGACCCGACGGTGACCGGGCACCGCACCGACCGGCGCGACCCCTCCCAGGCCGGTACCATGACGAACGGGAGTCCGAAGGCCGACGTCGGCGTGACGGCCCGATGGGGCATGTCGGCCGGCACGACGGTCACGGGCACGGTGAACCCCGACTTCTCACAGGTCGAAGCCGACGTCGCGCAACTCGACGTCAACACGCGCTTCGCGCTCTTCTACCCCGAGAAGCGGCCGTTCT
>PMKG01000316.1:0-205 GCA_003157675.1 Acidobacteriota bacterium | reverse complement strand
GTCACGGGCATTGTCGCGCGGTACCGGCGCGACGTCGGAAAACGATCGACCGTCGGGGTGCTGTACACGGGGCGGGAGGGCGCGCCCTACTTCAACCGGGTCTTCGGCCCCGACGCCCAGTTCCGGATCGGAAAGTCGGAGATGTTCAGCGTCCAGTTCCTGCACACCGAGACGCAGTACTCCGGGGCCATCGCCGCGCAGTACC
>PMKG01000463.1:729-10282 GCA_003157675.1 Acidobacteriota bacterium | reverse complement strand
GCCGTCGCGCAGCCGGCCGATGCTCGTCCAGCTGTTGTTGTGGCGCCGCTCGTCGGACTTCTGCTCGGGGGTGAAGGCCAGCGGCGTCCAGATCCGCGCCTCGGCCTCGAGAAACTGGAAGCTCGCCGGCATGACGCCCACGATCGTGAACGGCTTGCCATCGAGTCTGAGCTCGCGGCCGACGATCTTCCGGTCGCCGCCAAAGCGCTCCTGCCAGTAGCTGTGACTAAGCACCACCTTGTCGTCGTGGCCCGGCTCCCCCTCGGCTTCGACAAACGTTCTCCCCAGCTCGGCGTTCACGCGCGCCACGCGAAAGTAGGACGGGGTGGCCTCCATCACCAGGACGCGCTCAGGCCGCCCGGTCTCGCCGGTGCTCCGGTTCCGCACGTCGTAGATGGCGATGCTCTGGAGCGACTTCATCCCCTTCACGCGGTCGAAGTAGTCGGGCACGCCGCTCCCTCCGCGCTCGGCGCCCGCCCCCGGGTAGCTGTTGTAGATCAGGACCAGCCGGTCCGAGTCCGACACCGGCAGCGGCTTGAGCAGCACGGAGTGGACGATGCCGAACAGCGCCGCGTTGGCGGCGATGCACAGCGCGAGCGTGAGGAACGCCGCCGCGCTGAATCCCCGGTCCTTGAAGAGCGAACGGGCGGCGAAAGCGAGTCCGTGTGAAGCCATATGTGTGAGCCGCTCCTCGGAGGGCGGAGATGGAACGGGCCGACAGGGCGCGTTGTCTACTGGCTAGACGTATCATTGGCGGCGAAGGTTCACGTGCGGCGGCATCCGGCGAGGCGGGGGGAGGCCATGAAGCTCAGCCTGCAGACAGCGGATTTCTACGTGCCCGACCAGCTCGACGCCTCGTCGGCGCTGCGCCGTACGACGCACCTGGGCGTGTCCGCGCACCAGGACGACCTCGAGATCATGGCGGCGGACGGCGTCCTGCAGTGCTTCCGGCAGCCCGACCGCTGGTTCACGGGCGTCGTCGTCACCGACGGGGCAGGCTCGCCGCGGGACGGGTTCTACCGGGACTTCACCGACGCGCAGATGCGGGAGGTCCGCCGCCAGGAACAGCGGAAGGCCGCCCAACTCGGCGAGTACTCGGCCGTCCTGCAACTCGATCACCCCAGCGTCGCCGTCAGAAACGCCGCGGACACGCGGCCGGTCGAAGACCTCGTCGAGATTCTCGGCGCCACGCGGCCTGCCGTCGTCTACACGCACAACCTTGCCGACAAGCACGACACCCACGTCGCGGTCGCCCTGCGCGTCGTCGCCGCGATCCGGCGAATGCCGGCCGACCAGCGCCCCTCACGCCTTTACGGCTGCGAGGTCTGGCGCGATCTCGACTGGGTGGTGGACGACGAGAAGGTGGTGTTCGATCTGTCGGCGCACGAGGACCTGCGGGTGGCCCTCGTGAGCGTGTTCGACTCGCAGATCGCCGGCGGCAAGCGGTACGACCTCGCGACCGAGGGGCGGCGGCGCGCGAACGCGACCTACGCGGCGCCGCACGGCACCGACACCGCCAGCGCCTGCAGCTACGCCCTCGACCTGACGCCGCTCATCACCGACGACTCGATCGATCCGGCGGCGTTCATCCGGGGGGCGATCGACCGGTTCCGTCAGGACGTCGAGGACCGTATCGCGCGGTACTGACCGCCCTTCACTTCTCTGGCGGCTTCTCGCCGGGCTTGAGGATCTTCGTCTTGCCGAAGCCGACCAGTTCCAGCCAGTCGCGCGGGTAGCCGACCGACTGCTCGCGGCCGTTCTCGGTGATGTAGCCATCGTTGTACTTGGCGATCATCACGTCGGAGAACTTCCACCACTCCTCCACCGTCTTCTGCACCATCGTGTTGGTGTAGTCGGTGAGGAACTCCCGCGCCCTGGCCGGGTCCTGATCGTAGAGGGCTTTCGCCTTTTTCTCGACCTCGGCCTGCTGGTCGAAGAACCCCTTCTCGATCGCGTCGCCGCGGCCGCGGACGTCCTTGAACATCGCGTTCCAGCGCAGGTTGGCCCAGTTGCTGACGAAGTCGAACGCCCACCACGCCGACGTGCGGTCGACGGCGGCGCGCGAGCCGATCTGCACCGACTCGGGCACCTTCGTCGCGCCGGCGTAGAGCGGCATGTAAACCGACGTCTTCGGGTCGTCCTCGGCGAACCAGACCAGGCCGCCGATCCAGGCGGGCAGCCAGCCGCGGCTCTGGATGACGGTGGCGTACGAGCAGCGGAAGATCGAAATCGTCCGCTCCCACCCCATGTAGCCTTCCGCCGGCCGCATCCCGGTGCCGAAGCGGTTCGGGTTGCCGAACGGCCCGGCGGCGGGCCCCTTGGTCATGTCGAATTCGGTCCCCTCGTAGGAGTCGCGGTGCAGCTTCATCAGGTCCTGCGGCGTCACCTTCCGGTCGGGCTTCACCGAGAACGGCAGCTCGAGCTCCCACGGGTCGAGGTGGGCCGACGGCGCCAAGGTGCTTAGGACGCGCCATTCGCGGCGCGTGCTGCCGAGCGTCGGCGCCGTATCGAACACGTGGCGGAAGACGAACGGCTCACCCGGCTTCCAGAGGCCCAGCTCCTCGGCCACCTTCTGCATCGTCGCCGAGCCCATGGCGTTCGCGGGGTCCTTCAGGTCGAGCGTCGTGATGCGCGAGTGGTTGGCGCTGACGCCCACCTCGCCATCCGGGATCCGCTTGGCGCCCCACACGGCCCCCTTCTCCATCGGCCCCGAGCCGAAGATCTCGAACTGCCAGGCCTCCTTCGGGTCGATGACGGTGAGGCACTCGCCGCCGTCGCCGTAGCCGTACTTCTCGGCCAGCTCGCCCATGATGCGGATCGCCTCGCGCGCGGTGGTCGCCCGTTCGAGCGCGACGCGCTCCAGCTCCATGATGTCGAAGAGCCCCTCGTCGTTGAACAGCTCGCGGCGGCCGCTGATCGTCGTCTCGCCGATGCCGACCTGCTTCTCGTTCATGAACGAGTAGGCGGCGTCGTAGCGGGTGAGGGTCTCGCCGACCTCGGGAATCTCGCCGACCTTCTTCGGCTGCGGCCGGTCCTGTCCGCAGCCGCCGCCCTTCATGATCGGGCGCATCGCCCCTTTCGCGAACTTCTGGCCCGGCACGACGTGAATCCGGAACTCGTAGTGGCCGTCGCACGAATGGGTGGTCATCGTGCCGCCGTCGGCCGACGCGTCCTTGCCCACCGGGATCGACGTGCAGTGGTCGCACAGATCGGCGACGTCGGTTCCGGGAGGCAGCAGTTCCGGCCTCAGGCAGATCTTGGCGAGCGAGCTGCCCATGGCTCTCGAGGGTTCCTGCGGCTGCTGGCCGCCGGTGAACACGAACGCGGACAGCAACAGGACGAACATCGCGGCAAGGATGCTTCTCGGTTTCATCGTCAGCCCCTCGAAGACACGCTATTCGTAGACCACGCGACCCGCCGCCTTCGCCGGATCATGGAGGTAGTGCCCGACGCCGTTGGCGATCACTTCCTTGTATCGAGGCACGCCGGAGATCACCAGCAGCTTGTCCGGGTGGTCCTCGCCCCACGTCTCCGCGATCTGCAGCAGCGTGGAGGTGTGGCGGCCGACGCGCACGGCGATCGGCCAGCCCTTCTCGTCGATCTTCTCGAACAGCAGGCCGTGCTGCCCGGCCTTGACGACGAACTCGTCCCGGCCGGTGAGCAGTTGCTCGCGCGAGGTGATGCCGCGCGTCGCGTCGAGGAACGGCTCGGGCGTCTCGGCCAGCAGCGACACCGCGGGCGAGAAGTCCCCGATCTCGCGGTGGGAGAGCCCGTGAAGCGTGCGCGGCGAGAACTCGGTGCCGATCTTGAACTCCGAGTCGGTCAGCGTCATCGAAACGAGCGTGGCCATGTCCTGCCCGCGCTGGTGCGTGACGATCGTGCTGATGACCGGGTACTGCAGCTCGGCCTCGTGCAGATCCAGCTCGATGTCCACCTTCTCGCGCTTGATCATCTCCATCAGGGCGTAAGCGGTCTGCTCGGTCAGCGTGCCGTTGGCCCGCCCCGGCCACACCCGGTTTACGTTGCGGATGTCGACGTAGGCCAGCTGCTGGCCGCTCGGATAGTGGAAGTACACCTCGGGGTCCGGCCACTGGTCGAGCGGGTTGGTGAAGCGATCGCCCATCCGGAAGGTGCGCGAACCAAAGTCGGTCGGGATCGAGAAATCCGGCGGGTAGGCGCCGCCGAGCCGCGTCACCGTCGTCGCGCTCCGGTTGGTCGAGAGCACGACGATCAGCCTCCCCTTCTGGACGATGGCGTTCTCGGCGAGGATCCAGGTGACCAGCCGGCCCGCCGGCTCCTCGGGATGCGAGCCGCCGAGCACGAGCATCGTCGCGCCCGGTGTCCTGCCGTCGAGAAAGTAGACGTTGCAGTCGTTCGCCGTTCCGCGCAGCGGCGCGAACCAGGTCGAGAGCGGTCTTACCGTCGTGACACCCGGGCCGAGCACGACCGGCTCCTTCAGGCGACGGCTCTTGTAGAAGCTGGCGCCGGATGTGGCCAGCAGCGCGATGCCGAGCGAGATCACGACGAACTTCTGCGCCAGGAGGCGTCCGCTCATCACGTCACCTCACTTGAGCCGCAGCAGCCGGAGCAGGAACGGCAGCAGCACGAGCACGTACAGCACGTCGCGCTCCCACTTCCTGGACTTCAGCAGGTTCACCACGAGCAGCGCCGAGATGAACGCCACCAGCGCGTAGTAGAGCAGAGTGACTACCGACATAGAGTGCCCCGACCCTTGGCAGGCCTAAAGGCCCGCCCTACACACGGTCCTGGCTACCGCCTACTTCCCACTTGTTACTTCCTACCTCTTACTTCTTACTTCGTACCTCTCAGAGCCCCGTCAAGAACCCCAACTTCTTCGAATACACCACCATCAACGTCCCGACGACGATGATGAAGAGCGCCGGCACGAGGCAGGCGCGGAGAAACTGCCCGTAAGTGCCCTTGTGCCCGACGACGTCCACCGTGAGCCGGCCGATGATGGCCGTCGGCGGCAAGGCGTCTCCGAGCGGCCAGATGATACTCATTCCCGCGAGCGCGATGATCGGGTCGAGCCCGCGGTTGTTGAACAGCAGCACGAGCGGCACGCCGATGACCGGCGCCGCGCCCCACATCAGCACGGCCTCCGACGCCGGCAGCACGAGGAAGAGCGACGCGTAGACCACCCAGATCGGCAGCGTGACCACGGCCAGGGAGAGCAGCCCGCGGGCGCCTGTCAGCGTCATCACCTCGACGAGAATCCCGGCGCACGTGAGCGTGGCCAGCAGCGGCAGCAGCTGGTCCACTGTCTCGCGCGCGATCCGGAACACCTGCAGCCGCACGGGCGACACGAGGAACGAGATCACCGCGGCGGCGGCGAACATCAGCGGGAGGCCGACGATCGGCGTCGAGAACGGCCACTGGCGGCCCATGAACACGAAGCCGCCGAAGACCACGAACGGCAGAAGGACGCGCCACCACGACATCCCGGCCGGCGGGACCGGCAGTTCCTCGAGCGCCTTCATCACGTTGGCGTTCTCGCCCTTCCAGCCGAGGTAGAAACTCGTGAAGAGCCCGCCGGCCAGGCACGGCAGCATCAGCGGCCAGAAGAACCCGACGTACGGCATGTTGACGCCGGCCGCCGTCATCATCGCCCACAGGCTGACGGGCGGCGCCGCCGCGCTCAGGCCGGCGTTGATGAAGATGAGCGCGGCCGCCCGGTGCTTCGGGATGCCCATCGCGTTCAGGACGACGGCGACGAGCGCGCCCGTCACGAGCACCGTGACGCTGCCCGCGCCGGTCAGCGCGCCCGGCACCAGCAGCAGCACCGTCAGCAGCACCAGCAGCAGCGCGCGGTTGTGGTGGAAGCGCCTTAGGATCGACCGGACGACGAACGCCACGCCTCCCGACTCCTTCAGGAGGTTCATGAAGAGGGTGGCCGTGACGAAGATGAGGTTGATGTCGAGGTAGGTGGCGGCCCCCTCGGCGATGTGCCGGGACGGGAAGCCGAAACCGGCGACGAGCGCTCCGCCCACGGCGGCGCCGAACATCGCGAGCTCTGTCGACAGCCGGATTACCCGGATCAGGACGTAGACGGCCACCATCGTGGCCAGCACGATACCGGCCGAGGCGAACATGTTCACAGGCCGGCTCCTACTTGCCGAACAGGTCCTTGATCACGCCGTTCAGCTCGAGGCTCTTCGCGTAGAACACGACCGGGATGCCGAACTTCTTCCCGAGAGTCGTGAAGCGGCCGTCCTCGTCGCCGTCCTTGCGGACGATGAGCATCTTCGCCTTCGGGCAGACGGCGTCGATCGACATCTCGTCGGAGTTGTCGCCGGGCGCGGCGTTCTTGGCGCGGCGCTCCATCCCCTCGACGTGCGCGCCGATGACCTCGATCCCGCGCTTCTTCGCCTCGGCGATCAGCGCGCCCGCGCGCGCCAGCTCGTCGTCGATCGACACGCCGGCGCCGCCCATCCCCTTCAGGCTGCTGCCGGTGACGATGATGATCGTCTTGTAGGGCTTGGCGGCGAGGTCCTTCACCGTGCCGGTTTCCTTGAGGTCGTAGTCGATCTGCAGGCGGCGCAGGAAGACGCCGACCGTCACCGCGCCCGGGCTCTGTCCGCACGAGGTGAGGAACACCGGCGCCTGCGCCTTCGCCGCGGCCGCGGGAGCGGCGGCCGGCTTGGCCTGGGCAAACAGCGGCGACGCGCCAGCGACGACAAGAAGCGCCAGGACGATGAGCGCCCGCGCTCCAAACGAACGGATCATGGCGAAACCTCCACGGAAGGGGCTCTGAGGGGCGTGGCGAAGGATATCAGATCTACAGCCGCCCCGAGCGCAGGATCCCGACGGCCAGCCAGAGGCCGAGCACGGTGGCGGCGACGAAGCCGACGAGACCGAGGGCCGGCAGGCCGAACAGGTGGGGACCGGCCCCGCGCTGGAGGATGAACGACGAGCCGACGATGAGCGCCGCGATGACGACCGCGAAGCTCAGGCGATTGCTCGCCCGGTCCATCACCTGGACGAGGTGCTCGAGGTTCCGGTGGACGAACTGGATCTGGAAGCGGTCGCCCCGCGTTTTGGCGACGATCTCCATCAAGTCGTGCGGCAGCGTCTGGAGCGCCTCGGCCACGTCGCGCCCTGCCTCCGACGCGCGCGAGGCCAACGCCTTCGGCGTCAGCCGGTCGCGGAGGATGTCGGCGATGACCGGCCGCGCCTGCTCCACCATGTTGAACGAGGGGTCGAGCCGCCGGCAGACTCCCTCCACGGTGACGAACGCGCGGGCGAGCAGCATCAGGTCAACCGGGAACTGCAGCCGGTGCCTCCGCATGACGGAGAGCGAGTCCTGCAGCAGGTTCGCGAGCGACAGGTCGCGCAAGGCGCTTCCCGCATAGCCGTCGATGAGGTCCGCCAGATCCCGGCGCAGCTGCCCGTCGTCGAGCGCGTGCAGCGGGCGGCCGATGGCCAGGACGGCCGCGGCGAGCCGCTCGGTGTCCTCGCGCACGATCGCGTCCACCATGCGCGCCAGCGCGTCGCGCAGCCGTCTGTCGAGGCGGCCGACGCTGCCGAAGTCGAGCAGGCAGACGACGTTCCCTGGGAGGATGAAGATGTTGGCCGGGTGGGGATCGGCGTGGAAGAGGCCGTCGCGCAGCACCTGCTTGAGGAGCAGCGTCCCGGCGCTCGCCGCCACGACGCCCGCGTCGAAGCTCCGCGGCCCGGCCAGGGCATCCACCACTTTCTCCCCCTCCATGAACTCCATCGTGAGGACACCGGTCGTGGTCGCCGGCCAGTGCACGCGCGGAAAGCGGACGGTGGGGTCGCCCTCGAAGTTGCGGGCGAAGCGCTCGATGGTGCGCCCCTCGCGCGCNNATCAGGCCGAGGACGCCGAGGTCCCGCTCGATGACGACGTCGATGCCGGGGCGCCGCACCTTGACGGCAACCTCACCACCGCCGAGCAGTCGGGCCCGATGCACCTGCGCGATCGACGCGGCCGCGACCGGCGTCCGATCGAACTCGGCGAACACCTGGCCGAGCGGGCAGCCCAGCTCCCGCTCGACGGCCTCCTCCGCCGCGCCGGGCGGCAGCGACGGCACCATGTCCTGGAGGCGGGCCAGCTCGGTGACCAGGTCGGCCGGCAGCAGGTCGGAGCGGATGCTGAGGGCCTGGCCGAACTTGATGAAGGTGGGACCGAGCTCCTCGAGCGCCTGGCGGAAGCGCTCGGCGCCCGTGCCGGCCGGCGCGGCCCGGCGCCGCCACGGAAGCAGGCGGCGGCCGAAGGCGATCGTGCGCTCGAGTTTCAGCCGCGCCACCACGTCCGGAAAGCCGTACTTCACCAGGACGGTGGTGATCTCCCGAAGCCGGCGCCACTGCTGCGCCGGGAGTGCCGGGCCGGGCAGGCGCATAAGAAGGCTCAGGGCTCAAGCCGACTTCTCGCTGTTCTTGCCCCCGAGCTTCGACTCGAGGTCGGCGATTTTCGCCTTGAGCGCGTCGATCTCGGCCTGCCGGGCGATCCCCATCTTGCCGAGCGCGCCATGCACGGCCTGTTCGACGTCCTTCTGCAGGTGGTCTCTCTGCTCGGCCGCCCGCTTCGACCACGACGCGATCACTTCCTTAGCGTCCTTCTCGCTCAGCTCGCCGCGCGCGACGAGGTCGGCGAAGAAGGCCTTGGCCTTCTCCTCGGTCATGTCGAGCGCCCCGAGACCGGCGAGCAGGAGCTTGCGCAACGTGTCAATCATGGTCGACCTCCAGTGGGTACAGACTACCACTACGCCAGCCTGCTACTTAGTGGCCAACTCGACCGTCGTGAGGAACAGCAGCCGCGACAGGTCCTCCATGATCGCGGGCGTGATGATGTCGATCGAGTCCTTCGAGGTGTGGTAGATCGCATACGGCAGCGGCTTCGCGCCGCCGGTGCCGAACGAGATCGTCGGCACGCCCGCCCACAGGAAGTGCGCCGCGTCCTGCCTCGGACGCGCGAGATTCGCGTTCGCGTTCGGCGTCACCGGCCGGTGGATGTACTTTTTGTTCTCGCGGTCGACGACCTCCCACAGCGCCGGGAAGTTCCGCCCCGAGCCCGCGCTGATCGACTCGCCGCGCCCGACGCTCTCCAGGTTCAGCATCGCCACCGTCTTCGCGTTCGGCATGAACGGGTGGGCGACGTAGAACTCCGAGCCCTTCACCCCCTGCTCTTCCGCGCCGAACAGCACGAAGACGATCGAGCGCTTGAACGGGATCCTCGACTCGGCCAGCGCCTGCGCGGCGCCGAGCAGCACGGCCGCGCCCGACGCGTTGTCGTGCGCACCGGGCATCAGCAGCGGGTTGAAGCCGAGGTGGTCGAGGTGCGCGCCGATGACGATCGCTTCCTGCTTGAGCGCCGGATCGGTCCCCTCGATCCAGGCGACGACGTTCGAACCGATCCCCTCGGGGTGGTACTCGGTCCGGTTCACCATCGTCATCACCTTGCCGGTCGCAAACGACGCCGGCTTGAGCGTCGTCTGGATGCTCCTGACGACGTCGTCGCGCTTGCGGCCGGTGCCGGCGAACACGTCGTTCCAGAGCGGGCCGTAGTAGATCG
>PMKG01000463.1:0-723 GCA_003157675.1 Acidobacteriota bacterium | reverse complement strand
TCGTCGTAGCCGAGCTCGGGCGCGGTCGTGCCGTACCCGACGTAGACGACCTCGGCCGTGACCGTCCCGGAATCGGAGGTCGATCCTGGGAAGAAGTCCTCCTCGAGCACGTAGGGCTTCCTGATCGCCTCGCCGTTCAGCTTCATCTCGAGCGAGAGCGCGCCGCCGGGGAGCACGAGTGTATAGGGATTGGGGAACTTCTGGTAGAAGGCGCCCTGGTCGCCGGCCGGCTTGATCTTCCACGACGCCAGCAGGTCGGCGGCCCACTTGGCGATCGCATCGAAGGCGGGCGTGCCCGTCAGCCGCCCCTCGTACTTGGGAGACGCCATCAGCTTGACGTAGTCGTACAGCGTCTGGCTCGTGATCGAGTGCATGTCGACCATGAGCCGGTCTTCGCTCAACGGGTCGGACGACTGGGCCTGGCGCGCGTCCTGCGCGAGCAGGACCGACGACAGGACCAGCACAGCGGCGAACAGCCACGCGAGGCGGAAACGGCGAACTCGTGTCATCATGGAACCTCGGTCATCATGAGGGGTCGGAGCGGTTTTTCCTCGATTACAGTATTGAATTTCGAAATTGTGATCCAGAAAAACCGCTCCGACCCCACCAACGGGCCGTGGAGAGGAATAGGAATGCCTCTGTTCGAATATCGATGCGAGTCGTGCGGTCACCGGTTCGAGCAACTGGCGCGGGCCGGGGTCGCGCCGGCCTGCCCGAAGTGCC
>PMKG01000203.1 GCA_003157675.1 Acidobacteriota bacterium | reverse complement strand
CTCGAGACGTTCCGCGACCTGAAGGAGATCGGCGCGGCGATTGCCGCGGTCCGCCGGCTGTGCGACCTGCCGATCGTCGCGCAGATGACGATCGAGGAGCACGGCAACACGCTCGACGGGACGCCGCCCGAGAAGTTCGGGCCCGAGCTGGTCCGACTCGGGGCGCACGTCGTCGGCGTCAACTGCAGCGTAGGCCCGGCGGCGATGCTGGAGACGATCGAGCGGATCGCGGCCACGACCGGCGCCCCGCTGTCCGCCCAGCCGAACGCCGGCAAGCCCCGGCACATCGAGGGGCGGACGATCTACCNNGGCTGCTGCGGGACGACGCCCGAGCACATCCGCCAGATCAAGCTCGCCGTCGGTTCGACCTCCGCCGCGCCGAGGGCCGGCGCCGTTCGGGTGAGCCCGGTGGCCGCCGGGGAGCCGTCGGTGGCCGCGATCCCGCGCGAGCGGAAATCGAGGCTCGCACACGCCCTGGCGCGCGGGACGTTCGTGCACCTGGTCGAGCTCGCGCCGCCGAGGGGGCACGAGTCGGGCCCGGTCGTGCGCGAGGCGCAGGCGCTGAAGATCCGCGGCGTCGACGCCGTCACGGTGCCGGACGGGCCGCTGGCCGAGGCGCGGATGAGCGCGCTGTCGATGGCGGTGCTCATCGAGCAGCGGGCCGGGATCGAAGCCGTGCTGCACTACGCCTGCCGCGACCGCAACCTGCTCGGTATGGAGTCGGACCTCCTCGGCGCGCACGCCATGGGCGTCAGGAACCTGCTGCTCGTGACCGGCGATCCGCCGCGGCGGGGCGATTACGCCTTCGCCACCGGCGTCTACGACGTCGACTCGATCGGCCTGACCAACGTCGTCACGCGGCTCAATCACGGCGTCGACATCGGCGGCGAGCCGCTCGTCAGCCAGACGGCGTACCACATTGGCGTGGCCGTCAATCCCACGGCGCTCGACCTCGATTACGAGATCCGGCGGTTCGAATTCAAGGTCGAGGCCGGGGCCGAGTTCGCCGTGACCCAGCCGCTGTTCGACCTCGAGGCGTTCGACCGGTTCATGCAGAGGGTCGCGCACCTCCGGATTCCGATTCTCGCGGGGCTCTGGCCCTTCGACAGTCAGCGGAACGCTGAGTTCATGGCCAACGAGGTACCGGGAGTCCGAGTGCCGGACGAGTACCTGCGGCGGATGCGCGCCGCCACCTCCGATGGCGCCGCGGCGACCGAGGGGGTGGCGATCGCGCGCGAGATCGGCGCGGCGGTAAAGGAGCGCGTGCAGGGCGTGCAGCTCGCGAACGCGACCGGGCGCATCCAGGTCGCCCTGGAAGTGCTGGACGGCCTCATGTAGCGCCGGCCTCCTGACGGCAGGGCCGGCTCCTGGCAGGCAAACTTGTAGGGGGGGTGCCGGGAATAGTACACTAGCCGGTCTGGCTCAAACCCCACAAAGTCGACCCAATCGAGCCGAAAAAGTCGCGGAGCAATGAATGGCGCTATTTGAACGAGGCGGACCGGGACGGGCGGATGAGTACATCTCGACCTCTGACGTCGCGACCCGGGCCTTGTCGGTGACGGTGGTCGAAAACGATTTCGTCGAAGAGGTATACCGCAAGCTGGCGCCGAACTACGACTGGTTCTTCGGCCCCACACTGCACCCCGGTCGCCTGCAGGCGATCCAGCGGATGGGCATCAAGCCGACCGATCGCATCCTCGAGGTCGGCGTCGGCACCGGCATCAACGCGGTGCTGTATCCCCGCGAGTGCTCGGTCACCGGCATCGATTTCTCCGCGGAGATGCTCCTGCGGGGCGAGCGCCGGCTCGCGCGGAAGGGGAGGACCAATGTCCGGCTGCTCGAGATGGACGCGGCCGCGATGGCCTTCCCGGACAACTCGTTTGACATCGTCTACGCGCCCTACCTGATCAGCGTGGTGCCGGATCCGGTGACCGTCGTCACCGAGATGCGGCGCGTGTGCCGCCCGGGCGGACGGGTGATTATCCTCAATCACTTCCGCAGCCCGAACGGCCTGCTGGCTTGGTTCGAGCGCCTGATTTCGCCGCTCACCTTGTACGCCGGGTTCAAGGCCGACCTGGACCTGCCGGCGTTCCTCGCGCAGGCGGACCTGCACCCGGTGTCGATCGAAAAGGTGAACGTGCCGCGGCTCTGGTCGCTCGTCACCTGCGTCAAGGCCTAAGGTGGGGCCGGCCGCCGCTGGCAGGCCTAAAGGCCCGCCCTACGTTCTCTCCAGGATCAACTCGGCCGCCGCTGCCGCCCCCGTGACGTCCGCGGGCTCGGGGTGGTCCTGCGCCAGCAGTTCCTCGAGATAGACTTGCCACTCGCCCGCGAAGAAGGCCTCTTGCGGGATGTACTGTGACCGCACGTAGCGGGGCATCTCCTGCACGAGCACTTCGTACTCGATGAACTGCCCGCGCGAGGTGTAGAGCAGCGCCGTCTGGTGCGCGGCGCATTCGGCGATGATGCCGTAGCCCGGCTTGGTCGCCACCACATCGACCGCCGCGACGAGGTCCTCGTAACGCCACCCGGCGTCATAGAGGGTCTGCTCGTCGAACTCGACGACCCCGCGGTCGCTCCGTCGGGCCGCGTCGGACATCTCCAGGTGCCCTGTCAGGACCGCGACGAACTCCCCGCCGAAGGCGTCGAATGCCCGCGGTGAGAGGTTGCGCAAGCCGTGACCGCCGAACGAGAGGAGCACCAGCTTGCGGTCGAGGGGGAGCCCGAGCGCCGTTCGGGTCTCGATGGGGTTACGGACGGACCGGCGGGCCACGAGCGGCAGGTCGCGCGTCGCCTCGGGCGGCGCCATCTCGAAGCCGCCCCACATCGGCAGCCGGAGGAACAGGCCGGCGCGGCCGCACGCGTCACGGACCTGCCGCACCAGGTCGACTGCTCCGTACCGCTCGGGCTCGTAATCCTCGTAGATCCAGTCCCAGGTGAAATTCGCGACCGCGATCGAGGGGATACCGGCCGCGTGGGCGGCCGCGAAGGCCAGCGGAGGAACGTCGCCCACGACCAGGGCCGGGCCGAGCGAGCGCAGCAGGTCGCGCTCGGCCGCCACCTTCGCGTCGAAATCGGCATAGAACGCCGCCGCGCGGCGGACGGTCGCCTCCTCATCGAGGCGCAGGCCGTCGATCTGGACGACGCCGGTGTCGCAGTCGACCTGCTGGAACTCGACCGGCGCCTTCAGCGTGAGGTCGAAGATCCAGCGCCGGGCGCCCGTTCGCACGATGACGGGCAAGCCGGGCCGGCGCTCGCGCAGCGCGTTGATGATCTCGATGTCACGAGAGGCGTGGCCGAACCCGTGGCCGGACACATACCAGACGATCGGCTGCATGGGGCTCCCTAGACCGCCGCCGGGCTCGGCACCGCGGCGGGCAGCGCCGCCGGCAGCGCGATCCGCAGGACTTCTTCGATCGTCGAGGCCTTGACGAAGCGGATCGACTTCCGCACCTCCTCCGGCAACTCCGCAAGGTCCGGCTCGTTCCTCTCCGGCAGCACGAATGTCTTGATGCCGTGGCGGCTGGCCGCCAGCACCTTCTCGCGGATGCCGCCGACCGGCAGCACCAGCCCGGTCAGCGTGATCTCTCCCGTCATGGCGACATCCGGCTGCACCGGCTCGTGCCGGACGGCGGAGAGGATGGCAGTCGCCATCGTCACGCCGGCCGACGGCCCGTCTTTCGGGATCGCTCCCGCCGGGACGTGGACGTGCAGGTCGTGGTTGTCCAGGAATGACGGGTCCACGCCGAACGACGTCGCATTCGCGCGGATGTGGCTGACGGCCGCCCGCGCCGACTCCTGCATCACGCTTCCGAGCTGCCCGGTGAGAATCAGGTTCTCGTGGCCGCCGGGCACGAGCGTCGCCTCGATGAACAGGACGTCGCCGCCAGTCTCGGTCCACGCGACGCCGGTCGCCACGCCGGGGCGTGACACCCTGAACGCCACTTCGCCGTGGATTCGGGGCGGCCCCAGGTACTCGGCCAGTTCGCCGACGTGAACCGTCAGGGGCAGCATGGCCGGCCCCGAGCCGGCGACGCGGGCCGCCACCTTGCGCGCGATGGTGCCGACCTGGCGTTCCAGATTGCGGACGCCTGCCTCTCGCGTGTACTGCCCGATGACGGCGTGCAGCGCGTCGTCGGGCAGTTCGACCGCCGCCGCCGGCAGGCCGTTCTCGCTGATCTGCCGCGGGATCAGGTACCGCCGGGCGATGTGGATCTTCTCGTCCTCCGTGTAGCCGGCAAGCGAGATGATCTCCATCCGGTCGAGCAGCGCGGGGTACACCGGCCCCAGCGTGTTGGCGGTCGCGATGAACAGGACGCGCGAGAGGTCGTAGTCCAGCTCGAGGTAGTGATCGCGGAACGTGTTGTTCTGCGCTGGGTCCAGCACCTCGAGCAGCGCCGCCGCCGGGTCGCCCTGGAACCCCACGCTCATCTTGTCCACCTCGTCGAGCATGAAGACCGGGTTGGCCGACCCCGCCTGCTTGATCGCCTGGATGATCCGCCCCGGGAGGGCGCCGATATAGGTGCGCCGGTGGCCCCGGATTTCCGCCTCGTCGCGCACG
>PMKG01000021.1 GCA_003157675.1 Acidobacteriota bacterium | reverse complement strand
CGAGCACATCGAGTCGCAGACGCTGCGCGGCGTCGGGATCGTCAAGATCTTCTTCCAGCCAGGCGTGAAGATCGAGATGGCGCTCGCGCAGGTGACGGCGATCGCGCAGCCGCTGCTCCGGTCGATGCCGCCGGGCACGACGCCGCCGTTCGTCATCAGCTTCAACGCGTCCACCGTGCCGGTGCTGCAGCTGGCGCTGTCGGCGCCCACGCTCTCGGAGCAGCAGCTCTACGACCTCGGCTCCAACTTCCTGCGCGTGCAGCTGGCCACGGTGCAGGGGGCGTCGATCCCGCAGCCCTACGGCGGCAAGCAGGCGCAGATCCAGGTGGACCTGAACATGCCCGCGCTGCAGGCCCACGGCCTGGCGCCGGTGGACGTCGTCAACGCGATCGGGGCGCAGAACCTCATCCTGCCGGCCGGCACGTCGAAGATCGGGACCACCGAGTACGACGTCGATCTCAACGCCAGCCCGAAGACGGTGGCGGAGCTGAACGACCTGCCGATCAAGCTCGTCTCGGGCGCGCCGGTCTTCGTCCGCGACGTGGCGAACGTCCGCAACGGCTTCCCGCCGCAGACCAACATCGTCCTCGTCAACGGGCAGCGGTCGGTGCTGATGTCGGTGATGAAGAGCGGCAGCGCTTCGACGCTCGACATCATCTCACGCGTGAAGGACGCCTTGCCGCACATCCTGGCGGGGCTGCCGCCGGAGCTCTCGGTCCACCAGCTCGCCGACCAGTCGATCTTCGTCCGCGCGTCGATTGAAGGAGTCATCCGCGAGGCGCTGATGGCCGCGGGCCTGACCGCGCTGCTGGTGCTCGTCCTGCTCGGCAGCTGGCGCAGCACCCTCATCATCGCCGTCTCGATCCCGCTGTCGATCCTCGTTTCGATCATCACGTTCAGCTCGATCGGCGAGACGATCAACATCATGACGCTCGGCGGCCTCGCGCTCGCCGTCGGCATCCTGGTCGACGACGCGACGGTGACGATCGAGAACATCAACTGGAACCTCGAGCAGGGCAAGGAGCTGGAGCCGGCCATCCTCGACGGCGCGCAGCAGATCACGGTGCCGACGCTGGTCTCCACGCTCGCGATCTGCATCGTGTTCGTCCCGATGTTCTTCCTGAGCGGGGTGGGGCGCTTCCTGTTCATCCCGATGGCCGAGGCGGTGGTCTTCGCCATGCTGGCGTCGTACGTCCTCTCGCGGACGCTGGTGCCGACGATGGCGAAGTACATGCTCGAGAGCCACGCGGACCGGGAGGCGCGAGGGGCCGGGCGCGGGCTGTTCAGCCGGCTCCAGCGGCGCGTCGACGCGCAGTTCGGGCGCCTGCGCGCCCTGCACCGCCGCATGCTCGAGCGCTGCATGGCCCGCCGGCGCCGCTTTGCCTCGATCTTCCTGGCGGCGTGCGTGGCCTCGCTCGGCCTGCTCTTCTTCGTCGGCGAGGACTTCTTCCCGGCCGTCGACAGCGGCCAGTTCAAGCTGCACCTGCGCGGGCCGACCGGCATGCGGATCGAGGAGACCGCCGCGCTGTGCGAGCGGGTCGAGGACGCGATCCGCGGCGTGATCCCCCCGCAGGAGATCGACAGCGTCATCGATAACATCGGCCTGCCCTACAGCGGGCTGAACCTGGCCTACACGAACTCGTCCCCAATCGGCCCGTCCGACGCCGACATCCTCGTGTCGCTCGGCGAGAACCACCACCCGACGTTCGGTTACACCCGGGCGCTGCGCCTCGAGCTGGCGCGGCGATTCCCGGGCGTCCAGTTCACCTTCATCCCGGCGGACATCGTCAGCCAGATCCTGAGCTTCGGATTACCTGCGCCGATCGACGTGCAGGTGGTGGGCCGCGACCTCGACGCGAATCGGGCGTTCGCGGCCTCGCTGCGCGACAAGCTGTCGACGGTGCCGGGGCTGGTGGACCTGCGCGTGCACCAGGCGTTCAATCAGCCGCAACTCCACCTGCGATCCGACCGGACGATGGTGGCCGAGACCGGGTACTCGCAGCGCGAGGTGGCGACGAGCCTGCTGATCGCGCTGAGCGGCAGCTTCCAGACGACGCCGACGTTCTGGCTGAACCCGGCGACGGGCGTGAGCTACTCGGTGGCGACGCAGACGCCGCAGTACCAGATCGACTCGCTGCAGGCGCTCGGGAACATCCCCGTGGGCGGCGTGAGCGGCGTGCGGCCCCAGTTGCTCCAGGGGCTGACGGCCATGCAGCGGGGCGCGGGGATGGCGGTCGTCTCCCACTACAACGTGCAGCCGGTGGTGGACATCTACGGGTCGGTGCAGGGACGGGACCTGGGCGGCGTCGCCCGCGACATGGGCCCGATCCTCGACACGGCCCGCCGGTCGCTTCCGCGGGGGTCGGAGATCATCACGCGCGGCCAGATCCAGACGATGAACACGTCGTTCAGCGCGCTGCTGGCGGGGCTCGCCTTCGCCATCGTGCTCGTCTACCTGCTCATCGTCGTCAACTTCCAGTCGTGGCTCGACCCGTTGATCATCATCTCCGCGCTGCCGGCGGCGCTGGCCGGCATCGCGTGGACGCTGTTTGCGTGGGGGACGACGATCAGCGTCCCCGCGCTGACCGGGGCGATCATGTGCGTGGGCGTCGCCACCGCCAACAGCATCCTGGTGGTGAGCTTTGCGAAAGACGAGGTGTCGCGCGGGCGCGATCCGGTGGACGCCGCGCTCGACGCCGGCAGCGCCCGGTTCCGCCCCGTCGTGATGACCGCCTCGGCGATGATCATCGGCATGCTTCCGATGGCGCTCGGCTTCGGCGAGGGCGGCGAGCAGAACGC
>PMKG01000204.1 GCA_003157675.1 Acidobacteriota bacterium | reverse complement strand
ACATTGGCCACGTGCAGGATCTGCTCGTCGACGATCTGACCTGGGCCATTCGCTACCTGGTCGTGGACACGAGCAACTGGTGGGGCGGCCACCGCGTGCTCGTCGCGCCGCAGTGGATCGAGACGGTGAGTTGGCCGGATGCCAAGGTGTCCGTCGATCTGACCCGGCAGGCCGTCAAAGCCGCGCCCCCGTACGACTCGGCGGCACAACTCGACCGTGAGAAGGAAGAGGCGATGTACCAACATTACGGACGCTCCGGCTATTGGACCGTTGCAGCCATGAAAGAAGCCGATGCGCGGTCCGGAAGGTGACTCGGGGCCGGAGACAAGGCCCGAAGGCCACGTGGCGAGGTGTCGACGATGAATGATCAGGACGAGCTTTGCATCAACGCGATCCGCATGCTGTCGATCGATTCGGTCCAACAGGCGAACTCCGGGCATCCGGGTATGCCGTTGGGCGCAGCCACGATGGCCTACATCCTGTGGACGCGCNNGCCTGGCCCGACCGCGACCGATTCGTGCTCTCCGCCGGGCACGCCAGCGCGTTGCTCTACAGTCTGCTGTATCTGACCGGTTACGATCTCACGATCACAGATCTCGAACAGTTCAGGCAGTGGAAGAGCCGGACGCCCGGCCATCCTGATCGTGGCTGCACGCCGGGTGTCGAGGTTACCACGGGACCACTTGGCCAAGGCATGGCGAACAGCGTCGGGATGGCCATCGCGGAGCGGTGGCTGGCATCGACGTTCAATCGTCAAGCCGAGGATGTCGTCGACCACTACACCTACGTGCTCGCGAGCGACGGGGACATGATGGAGGGGGTCGCATCCGAGGCGACGTCTCTCGCCGGTACCCTTCAGCTCGGTCGCTTGACCGTGCTCTACGACGCGAACCTGATTACGCTCTCCGCCACGACGAACCTCACGTTCTCGGAGGACGTCGGCGCGCGCTTCGAGGCCTGTGGCTGGCACGTGCAGCGGATCGACGGTCAGGATCCCGCAGCCGTGGATGCGGCGCTCACGGCGGCGCACGCGCAAACGGCTCGACCGTCGTTGATCGTGGGGCGCACGCATATCGGCTATGGCAGCCCACACAAGCAGGACACCTGGCACGCGCACGGAGAGCCGCTCGGTGTCGAGGAAGTGCGCCTGACAAAGCGGACACTCGGATGGCCTGAGGACCGCCGCTTCTACGTACCCGACGACGCATTAGCCGCGTTTCGCGCGTCCATCGCGAGAGGCGCCGAACTCGAGGCGGAGTGGCAGCGCCGCGTGGACGCCTACGGGCTTGCCCACCCCCGCCTGGCCGACCAGTTCGCTCGCGCGCTGGCGGGCAAGCTGCCGGAGGGCTGGGAGGCGCACCTGCCGGTCTTCACGCCGGCCGACGGCGAGATCGCGACGCGCGACGCGGGGGGAGCCGTCATCAAGGCGCTGGCCGCCATCGTGACGAACCTCGTCGGCGGTTCGGCGGACCTCGATCCGTCGACGCGCACGGCGATGACAGGATGCGGCGACTTCGAGAGTCCCCTGGCGCCGGCGGCCGGTGACGCGCTGCCGACGCAGGGCACGGCTGGTGGCGTGTGGGGGTACGCAGGACGCAACATTCACTTCGGACTTCGCGAGCACGCCATGGCCGCCGCCCTGACCGGAATGGCGCTCCACGGCGGACTGGTCCCGTTTGCGGCGACGTTCTTCTCGTTCTCGGACTATATGCGTCCGAGCATCCGGCTCGCGGCGTTGAGCAAGGCGCACGTGATCTACGTGTGGACCCACGACAGCATCGCCGTCGGGGAGGACGGTGCGACCCATCAGCCCGTCGAGCAACTGGCCGGTCTGCGCGCGATGCCGAACATGATGGTCCTCCGGCCGGGCGACGCCACCGAAACGGTGGAGGCGTGGCGAGTCGCGCTGCAGCACAGAGACGGCCCTGTCGGACTCGTGCTCACGCGGCAGAAGCTGCCCGTGCTGGATCGCGTGAAGCTCTCCTCGGCATCGGGTCTCGCGCAGGGCGCGTACGTTCTGGCCGAGGCCGGTGCGTTTCCGCCAGAAGTGATCTTGATCGCCACCGGGTCCGAGGTGTCACTCGCGCTCGAAGCGCACGCTCGGCTGGCCGGGGAAGGCATCCGCAGCCGGGTGGTGTCGATGCCCTGCTGGGAGCTGTTCGACGCCCAACCGCAGTCCTACCGTGACACCGTTCTGCCGCCGAGCGTTCGGGCGCGGGTCAGCATCGAAGCGGCCGCACCGTTCGGGTGGGAGCGCTACGTCGGTCCCGAAGGCGCGATCATCGGCATCAGCAGGTTCGGCGCGTCGGCGCCAGGGCCCGTCCTGATGCGCGAGTTCGGCTTCACTCCGGAGCACGTCGTCGAGACGGCGAAAGCCGTCCTGGCGCACAGGAAGAGAGATTCTCGTCGTGGCATGCCGGGATAACGACGCGTCGTTGGCTGAGTTCGGTGACAGCCCCGGCCGGGTCTGACCGGACAGTAGACGACAGACGAGGGGCCACGGCTGGCGCAGGAGCGCGGTGCCGCCCGTCGCCGCGATCTACCGACATTCCGGGTGTTCGCACTGGCAGCGAAGCTCTGTCATCGCCGCATTCTCCTTGCAGTACTCGCTGCAACAGTCGCCGTACTTCCCATTGGCGGAAACCCGGCACTTGCAGCTGGGGTGGGCGCATTTCAATCTGGCGGTGTCGAGGTTCTTGTCGCTCTTGTCAGGTGTCATGGTGACCCTCTTGTCTCACTGACGTGTTTCGTTGACGGACCGGAGTCCCAGAGAAACATCTCATTCTGAGCGTCAGTCCGTCCGTTCAATACTGCACACGCACGACGTGTCATGACGGATCGGTCCTTCGGGGTCCACCGGGAGCAGGCCTCAGGAACGAAGCCCGCCGGATGCCCACGGCCGTGTGCGATTGTGAAGCCGGGCCATGAACGTCCGGACGGTCGCCAATTGGCCGGCACCGGTCACCAGCCTCGGGACATTGACCAGTATCGAGGGTAGCGCCGGCTGGCCGCGATGCCGACTGACCTTCATCCTCCCAGTACGACCTCGACCTGGTGGGTGGCCCCATCATCAGCCAGGGGAATCTGTGCGTCGCTCGTCTGCAGCGCCTTCCCGTCAAGAGAGATGCGCGACACGCCGTGGCTGACGCCATTCGGGTTCTCGACCGCGATCTCGTAATGTGCCGAGTGGTACTGGAAGACGATGTCGAAGCGCGGCCACGACTTCGGTACGCAGGGATCGATAACGAGCCTCGTTCCTCGCAGACGAAATCCCAGGATCCACTCGAGCCCTGCCCGATACAGCCACCCCGCCGAGCCGGTGTACCAGGTCCAGCC
>PMKG01000214.1 GCA_003157675.1 Acidobacteriota bacterium | reverse complement strand
CTGCGGCGCGGGCAGGTTGGCGGTGCCGAAGCCGCCCACGAGGCCCTTGGCGGCAGCCTGCGCCACGTCGGACGTGTGCAGCATGTAGAGCGGCCAGAACAGCACGAGGCCAGCGAAGACGACGCCGATGATGTCGCCNNGTGGCCGACCTTGAGGTCCTGGAGCATCTCGCCGGCGACGGCCGCTGACACGCAGCCGATGGCGGCGACGCCGAGCGCGGCCATGATCCCCTTGGAGCCAGCCATGCCCGCGATGACCATCGTCAGCGCCGCGACCAGCGTGGTGGCCAGCGTCAGGCCGGAGATCGGGTTGTTCGACGAGCCGATGATCCCGACCAGGTTCCCGGAAACCGCGGCGAAGAAGAAGCCGGTGACCAGGATGACGATGCCCGCGAGGACGGCCGCGCCGATGGCCTCGGTGAAGTAGAAGTACAGCGCCACCATCAGGACCGCGAGCACCACGAGCCCCAGACCCACGACCTTGAAGGACAGATCGCGCTCGGTGCGCAGCGTCGGCGCAGCGGCACCGGCGGCCTTCCGCACGTCGCTCACCCCTCGCTGGATGCCGAGGAACAGGTTCTTCCTCATCTTGAACAGCGTGTAGCAGGCGCCGACGAGCATGCCTCCCACGGCGATCGGCCGGACGATCTTCGTGTAGAGCGCGGCGGTGAGCGCCGCCCAGTTGCCGCCGTACTGCCCGATATTGGCCGGGCCGAGGAAGTAGACGAGCAGCGGCACGAACAGGCCCCACGCCAGCAATCCGCCGGCGAAGTTGAGCGCACCGAGCTCCGGGCCGATGATGTACCCAACGCCAAGGTACGCCGCCGAGGCCGCCGGCGCGTTGAACGTCGAAACGCCGCCTGCCGCGACGACCTTGTCGCCGCCCAGCCGCACGAAGCTCTTGCCGGGCTGGCCGATCGGCACCTGGAAGGCGTTCGACGAGTGGAAGATGTTGAGGCCGTCGAGCAGCTTGATGAGCGCGCCGACGCCCATCGCCTTGAACAGCTGCATCGCCGCCTCGGGCCCACGCTGGCCGGCCTTGTGAATCTCGCTCGCGGCCACCGACTCCGGGAACGGCAGCGCGGGGTCCTCTACCATCACCCGGCGCAGCACGGTGACGAACATGATGCCCAGGATACCGCCGAGGATCATCATCGCGGACGAGAGGACGTATTGCTGCCACAGCGGGATGACGATCATCCCCGCCGGTCGATTCGGGGCAGGGAGCCCGAAGTCGAAGTAGCCCAGCAGGACGAATGCCGGGATGGTGAAGATCGCGCCCGCGGCGACCGATTCGCCGATCGACCCGACGGTCCGGGCAAAGTTCTCTTCGAGCACGCTGCCCTTGAACAGTCGCAGAACGGCCATGCCGATGACGGCGGCCGGATATGTGGCGGCGATCGTCATGCCCGCGCGGAGGCCAAGATACGCGTTGGCGGCGCCGAGCACGACGCACATGACAAGGCCCAGGAAGAGCGCCCTGAACGTGAACTCTCTCATCGTCGTGTCGTCGCGCACGAGCGGCTGGAACTTGGTCTTCGGCTGCGGGTCGGAAGATGGCTGGCTCATGAGGGCGCATCTTAGCACGTGGCCGCGCGATTTGAGCCAGCCCTCCTTTCCCTTGACCTCCGGGGAAGCCGTTCCGTAAAATCACGTCAACCTCGTGAAAGTCCGCAACAAGAAAGGCTCCGGCGCCGAGCAGGTGTCGGAGCTGACGACGAGTCGCCTGTCCATCTACCTGCGCTGCCTCGACCATCTGGCGACGGCGGGCGTGCGGACGGTGTCGTCGCAGTCGCTGGCGGCGCAGTTCGGGTTCAACGCCGCGCAGATCCGCAAGGACCTGGCCTGGTTCGGCGAGTTCGGCGTGCGGGGCGTCGGCTACTCGGTCCAGGGCCTCGCGGCCCACCTTCGCCAGATCCTGGGCCTCGGCGACCCCATCCGCGTCGCCGTGATCGGGGCCGGGAATCTCGGGCAGGCGCTCGCCGACTACCCGGGCTTCCCGCAGTATGGGTTCGTGCCGGTCGCGCTGTTCGACCGGGCGACGAGCAAGGTCGGCATGCACTCGAAGGGCGGCGTCCCGATCTTCCACATCAAGCGCCTTCCGGCCTTCGTCCGCCGGGAGGGGATTCGCATCGCCATGATCGCCGTGCCGGCCGCGTCGGTGCAGCAGGTGGCAAACGCGGCGGTCGCCGCGGGTCTGCGCGCAATTCTCAACTTCGCGCCCGCGACGGTCACCGTACCGCCCGGCGTCAAGGTGAAGAACGTCGACGTCACCGTGTCGCTCGAGGGCCTGGCCTACCACCTCGCGAAGACTGTTCATGCCAAAACGAACTGAGAAACCTCCAGGCCGCCTGTCCCACGTGGACCGGGCGGGACGGGTCCGCATGGTCGACGTCAGCCGGAAGCCTGCCACCGCGCGCGAGGCGGTCGCGCGGGGCCACATCAGCCTGTCGCCAGCCGCGATCGAGGCGATCCGCGCGGGGCGCGTCGCCAAGGGAGACCCGCTCCAGGCCGCCAGGATCGCCGGGATCATGGGGGCCAAGCGGACCGCCGACCTCGTGCCGCTTTGCCACCCGCTGCCGCTCACGCACGTCGACGTCGAGCTGACCGCGACGCCCGGCGGGTACGACATCGAGGCGCGCGCCCGGACGACGGCCCCCACCGGCGTCGAAATGGAGGCGCTGACGGCCGTGTCGGTCGCGGCGCTGACCGTCTACGACATGCTCAAGGCGGTGGACAAGACGATGGTCATCGGCGAGATCCGGCTGATGGAGAAGCGGGGCGGCCGCTCGGGCGAATGGCGGAGGGAATGAAAGTCGTCACGTCGGTCTACTCGGATCCCACCTGGACGATTCCCGTTGACGAGGTCGACCGGCTTCGGCGCGCGTTCCCGCAAGCCACGGTCGTTGACGCGCCGTCGCGCGAGGCACGCCTACGAGAGCTGCCGGACGCCGACGTCGCGTTCCTCTCCCAGCTCCAGCCCGACGAGTTCGCCGCGGCCGCCCGCCTCCGCTGGATCCAGAGCCCGGCGGCCGGCGTCGCGAGCCTGCTGTTCCCGGCCCTTCGCGACAGCGGAGTGATCCTGACCAACGCGCGCGGCATCCACGGCGACGCCATGGCCGAACACGTCATCGGCCTCGCGATCGTCCTGTTCCGGCAGATTCACGTCGCCATCCGGAACCAGGAGCGCCACGTCTTTCACAAGCCGCCGCAGGCCGCCTTCAGGATGCTGCGCGGACGCGTCTGCGGCGTCGTCGGCCTCGGCTCGATCGGCACGGCGGTGGCGGAACGGGCGGCTGCTCTGGGGATGGACGTGATCGCCGTGCGTCGGCGGACCTCGGAGCCGCGCCCGGCCTGCGTGTCTCTGGTCTATCCGCCGTCGGAACTGGTCGCCTTGCTCGGCCGGTCGGACGTCGTCGTCCTCACCGCCCCGCTCACGGGCGACACGCGGGGGCTCATCGGCACGGTCGAGCTTCGCAAAATGCGGCCGGGGGCGGTACTCGTCAACGTCGCGAGGGGTAAGCTGGTGAAAGAAGGGGAACTGGCGGCGGAACTCTCGCGCGGCACCATCGCCGGGGCGGCGCTCGACGTGTTCGAGCACGAACCACTCGCGCCAGCCAGCCCGCTATTGGACCTGCCGAACGTCGTGATCACGCCGCACACGTCGGCGTTCCGCGACGATTACTGGACGCTCGCGGTGGACCTGTTCGCGTCGAATCTCCGCCGGTTCGAGCGGGGCGAAGCGCTGGCGAACCTGGTCGACAAGCACGCGGGCTATTGATTTGGAGTTTTGGGTTCTCCCGACTTTTGAGTAGAATTCGCAATCCTGTGGAGACCAACGACCGATTCACCCTGGCCGACCTGACATTCCGGTGTCGCGATCGGTTTTCAAAGCCCGACATCCTGTGCCGCTGCGAAGAGCGCGGCAACCATCCCCGTTCCACCGCTCAACTGTTCGAAGAGACGCGTGCCCTGAGCCTCGGCCTGCGCGCCCTGGGGCTCGAGGCCGGTGACCGGGTCGCCCTCATCAGCGACAGCCGGCCCGAGTGGGTCACGAGCGACCTCGCAATCCTGGCGGCCGGTGCCGTCACGGTGCCGGTCTACCCGACGCTGTCCGCGCCGCAGGCCTGGTTCATCCTGGCCGAGTGCGGCGCGCGGATTGCCATCGTCGCCAACGCGTCGCAGGTGGACAAGATCAACGAGGCCGTCCCGGACGCCTGCGAACTCGAGACGATCGTCGTCATCGACGGCGACGCGAAGGGCGGACGGTTCCGCGTGCTGACGCTCCCCGAGGTGGCCGACCGGGGCGGGGCGATCCTCGACGCCGACCCGACGGCGGCCGAGCGTTACCGCGCGACCGCGGCCGCCGTCCGGCCCGAGTCTCTTGCGACCATCGTCTACACGTCGGGCACGACGGGCGACCCGAAGGGGGTCATGCTGACCCACCGGAACATCGTCTCGAACGTCCTGGCGACGCAGGGGTGGCTCGACCTCGACCCGACCGACCGGATTCTCTCGTTCCTCCCCCTCAGCCACGTGTTCGAGCGCGTGGTGCTCTTCCGCTGCCTGTTCGACGGCGTGAGCATCTACTTCGCCGAGAGCATGGCCAGCGTCGCCCGCGACCTGCTGCGCGTGAAGCCGACGATCATGACCGGCGTGCCGAGGGCGTGGGAGAAGTTCTACCAGGCGATCCAGGAGGGCCTGAAAGCGCTCGGCGGCCCGCGAAAGACGCTGGCCGACTGGGGTATCCGTGTCGGCTACGAGCACGCGAGGCTCTGGCTGTCAGGCGGGAAGATCCCGGCCTCCCTGCGCATCAGGCGCGCGGTAGCCGACCGTCTCGTCTTTGCCAGGATTCGCGAGCGGGTGGGCGGCCGCATTCGCTTCCTGGTGTCGGGCAGCGCGCCGCTCGCGGCCAAGGTCGGCGAGTTCTTCTTCGCGATCAACCTGCCGATTCTCGAGGCCTACGGCCTGACCGAAAGCTCGCCCGGGATCTCGGGCAACCCGATCGACGCGCCGCGCCTCGGCACCGTCGGCAAGCCGCTGCCGGGCGTCGAGGTGCGCATCGCGCCCGACGGCGAGATCCTGGTCCGCGGTCCGAACGTCATGCAGGGCTACTACAAGCGGAAGGAAGCGACCGCCGAGACGCTGACAGACGGCTGGCTGCACACCGGCGACATCGGGGAGGTCAGCGCCGACGGCTACCTGTCCATCACGGACCGGAAGAAGGACCTGATCGTGACCTCGGGCGGCAAGAAGATCGCGCCGCAGCCGCTCGAGAACCTGCTCAAGGCCGACCCGCTCATCTCCGAGGCGGTGCTCATCGGCGAGCAGCGGAAGTTCCCCGCGGCGCTGCTCGTCCCCGATTTCGCCAGGCTCGAAGCGCGGATCGCGGCGATGAAGCTGCGCGCCGCGTCGCGCGAGGAACTGGTGCGCCACCCCGAGGTGCTGCGGCTCTATCAGGAAGTCCTGGACCGGCTGAACGGCAGCCTGGCGCAGTTCGAGCGCGTCAAGCGGTTCGCGCTGCTGCCGTCCGAGTTCACGATGGAGCGCGGCGAGCTGACGCCGACGATGAAGGTGCGGCGCCAGGTGGTGGAACAGCGCTGGCGACCCCTCATCGAGACCATTTACGGGTAGGCTCAAGGCTCAGGGCTCAGGCCGGAGACTGAAGGCGCAGGGCCCAAGGCTCACGGCCCGGTGGCTCAAGACTTGCCCGCAGTCGCCTCCGCGTGTTCCCACACCGGGGATTGTGGTGACAATGGGAGCCCACCAATGCGGAGAATCCACCTGATAACCGTGTGTGTGGCTGTCGCTGCGACTGCATTGCACGCGCAGGTCGCCGGCGTGCGCCTCCAAAAGTTACTGGGAATTTCGGCCAAGAACGGCTTGGTGGCCATCGATCGTAATACGCTGTCTGTCTTCGCAAATGGCAATCTGATGGTTCAAGATGGCGCGACTGGAAGGTGGACGTTTCGGTGGAACACGGAGACGCTCACGATCAAGGTAGATGGTACGCGGTGGCAGGAATTGCCGACCCCGCTCCCGACCGGGGCCGCCACGGGGTTCGGCTCGTGTGATCCCCAGAATCAGATCGATCAGGGCGTGGGCTACCCGAGATAGCGATCCGCGCTCCGGCCAGGCGCGAAAATCAAGAGCATCTTCTCGATCGAGTCACAATTGACAGCGGTTGTGTACACAACCCCAAGTGACGACGTGCCCTTCGTAATCCGCGTCGCGCTCGTCCGTGGGGAACCCAAGACCGGATGTTCTCTGGTAGACGACGACCTCGCGACGGAATTCGGCACCTACTGTGGTGCGAGGCTGGGCGGCCCGGGCGTGCTCTATGTCTTTGCCGACGAGCCCGCAGGAAGCAGCGACTCAAGCGCCGTGTACGTATATGCTCTGGCGCCGCGGAAGTGAGGAAGATGCTCAGGGCTTGGGGCTCGAGGGCCCGGCCAGAGCGCTAATCAACGCGCAGAGGCCCGCCGACAGTTCCCGGTACCCGGCTTCGAGCGAAATTGCGTCGCCAGGGGTGACGAGCGCAAGCCGGGCCGCGAGATCGATCAGATAGCGGGCCTCGGCTGCCGAGCCCGAGGAGATGTTGAGGAAACTGACATACTCGGCCGTGGATCTTCGCGCAGATCCTTCGACGATGTTCGACGCGACCGAGACGGTCGCGCGTCGAATCTGGAACTGGAGCCCAAAGCGCTCTTCGATCGGGAAGCGCTTCGTGGACTCATCGACGGTCAACACGAGCGCGTCCGCCTGCTGGAATACGCGCAGCCGCCGGTGGTCACGACTCATGCAGGCTGGCACCTGCAAGATGTTCACCAAATCGCCCGGTGTGCGAGGCAGCGTGAAGGCCGTGAGCCTTGAGCCTTCTACTGGAACACCCTCGCCTGCGGTACCGGCCACCACCGCACCTGCACCTTGCCGATGATGTACTTCTTGGGCACCAGGCCCCAGTGCCGGCTGTCGGAGCTGTTGTTCCGGTGGTCGCCCATGACGAAGTAGTAGCCTTCCGGAATGACCTGAGGGCCCCAATCGTCGTGGCCCCGAAAATCGGCTGAGACGTAGTCGTCGAGGATCGGCACTTCGTTGACGAA
>PMKG01000255.1 GCA_003157675.1 Acidobacteriota bacterium | reverse complement strand
AAGTTCCACTACAGGATGGCGCCGCTCTCGGACCCGCGGCCGGCTGTCGCGACCTGGGACGTCACCTACGACGGCGTCGACCTCGGGCAGGTGTCGGACGTGATCGGGCTGCGCGGGCTGCGGATGCTCGGGCGCGCGAGCGGCGACAACGTCCTCGAGTGGCCGCTCGGCAAGTTCTCCGACCACCGCGGGTACGGCCACATGACCGTCGTGCCTCCGCCCGACCGTCCCGTGCTCTCGCGGGCGCCCGGGTCGGATGAGGCCGCGTTCCACGCGCTGCCGCCGGTCTACGGACCCGAGCGTGACGTGAGCCGCTTTCCGACGCCCACGCCGATCGGCGGCGAGCTCACCTACCGGTTCGATCCCGAATGGCTGGAGGTCGCACCGAGCCACGTGTCCACCGAGCGCACGTACGTCGAGTTCTCGGGGCGCACCGCCTACGGCGACCGCTCGCAGTTTCCCTTCTACGCGCGCAGCGCCGACTGGCAGGAGAGCGACCGGCTGCTGGCCGGCGTCATCACGGCCTTCGGATCGCCCACCGGCGTCGTCGTCGTCGGCGGCTCCGGCGAGTTCCTCGGAACGATGACCAAGTCGTTCAGGGCGCCGCTCGTCCAGGGAGACTTCGTCGCCGACGACATGCGGGCGTGGGACGTCGTCTGGGGGCACACGACCGGCCACCTGTCGATCGAGAACGGCTACGTCGACATCACGGGCGGCGTCATCACGCGCGGCGCCTCGTCGGTCACGGCGTCCGGCCGTTTCTCGCTCGGCTACCCGCGGAAGGACGGCGGGGAGGAGATCAACGCCCGTGTCGAGTTCAAGGACCGGCCGATGGTCGACCTGCGGCACGCCTTCCAGCTCGACGACTGGCCGGTGAACGGGAAGGTCTCGGGCGAGGTCCGCCTCTACGGCAAGTACACGCGCCCCTTCGGCTACGGCAACCTGCTCATCGCCGACGCCACGGCGTGGGGCGAGCCGTTCGACCGCGGCCGCTCCCCGATGAACTTCGACGGCAACGGCGTCCGGTTGCCCGGCCTGACAATCCAGAAGGCCGGCGACAAGGGCACGGTCACCGGCGCGGCGTACGTGGGCTGGGACGGCACTTACTCGTTCGACATGAGCGGAGAGCGGGTCGCGCTCGACTCGGTCTCGCTCATCAAGTACGGCCGGGCGGCCTGGTCGGGGGAGATGCACTTCAAGGCGGGCGGCGCCTCGACGTTCAAGATCCCGCGCTACAAGGTGCAGATGGGCGCCAACGACGTGTCGTACGGCAGCCAGCCGATCGGCGCCGTCGAAATCGTCCTCGACGTGCAGGACCGCCTGGTGATGCTCGAGACGCTCGAGGCGGCGGCGCTCGGCGTGTCCGGGTCCGGCAAGATCGAGATGTCGGCGAACACGGATGCCGAGTTGACGTTCCGGTTCAACCGGACGGTGCTCGATCCCTACGTGCGCCTCTACGTGCCCAAGCTCTCCGACTTCACGAAGGCGGAGGTCAGCGGCACGGTCGAGATCGTCGGCCAGCTCGCCAACTGGGACCGGCTGTTCGCGAGCGCGACGGTGGAGGACCTCCGGCTCAAGCTGCTGGACTACGAGCTCAGGAACGACGGGCCGATGCGGCTGACGTTCGAGAACAACGTCGTGCGCGTGGACCCCGCCTCCGGGAGCGCGCAGCCCGGCATGAGGCCGCAACCCGGCGCCGCCGCGCCGACGCTCCGACTCCGCAGCGACGACCGCGACACCGAGCTCGAGCTGTCGGGCCAGGTCGATCTCACGGCGGCCCGCATCGACGTCAACGTGGAGGGCAAGGCGAATCTCGCCGTGCTCCAGGGCTTTTCGCCCGACCTGCGGAGCTCCGGCGGCGCCGAGCTGCACGGCAGCGTCACCGGGCCGCTCAGCCAGCCGCTGTTTGCCGGCTACGCGCAGATCACCGACGGCCGGATCCGCCACCTCTCGCTGCCGCAGTCGATCCAGGCGATCAACGGCCGCGTGTCGTTCGGGCCCGACGGGATCAGCTTCGACAAGGTGACCGCCCAGATCGCCGGCGGGAAGGTGACCTTCGGCGGGCGCGTCGGGATCAACGGGTTCGCGCTCGGCGCGCTCGAGCTGACCGCCTCCGGCCAGCGCATGGAGTTCCGGTACCCCGAGGGCTTCCGGTCGACGGTCGACGCCGACTTCGACCTGGTAGGCACGGTGAGCGCGCCGTTCGTGCGCGGCACGGTCACGGTGAGGAACGTGCTCTACGACAAGCGCATCGATCTCGGCAGCCCGGTGATGCTCGCACTGGCGCGCGGTCGCGCGTCCGACCTGACCGCGTCCTCGTCCGGGCGGATGCCGCCCATCCGGTTCGACGTGCACATCCTGGCGCCGTCCTCGCTCAGGGTCGAGAACAACATCGCCCACGTCGTGGCGAGCGCGGACCTCTGGCTCCGCGGCACCTACGACCATCCACAGATATCGGGCGGCGCGGACGTGGAACGCGGCGAAGTGCTCGTCCTGGGCCGCCGGTACCTGGTGCGGCGGGGCCGGATCGAATTCCCGAACCCGGCCAAGCTCGAGCCCTACTTCGACCTCGCCGGCGAGACGCTTGTCCGCGTGCCAGGGCAGACCTACGTCGTGAACGTCCAGTTGACCGGGACGACGGCCGCCCTATCGCGCTCGATCACCTCCGATCCGCCGCTGTCGGAGATCGAGATCCTGTCGCTGCTTCTCGGCGGCGAGGCGAACGCCGACGTCCGCAACGCCGAGATGGGGACGCTGCAGAAAGAGGAGGCCCAGCGGACGCTGGCCGCCACGCAGGTGCAGTATGCCGCCGCGGGCTTCGCGACGGCGCCGCTGACCCGCGTCGTGGAGCAGTCCATCGGACTCGACACGTTCCAGCTCACGCCGAACGTCGGGTACGACCCGTACCAGCGCCTGAGCCCAACGGCCCGGCTGACGGTCGGCAAGCGGATTTCGAACACGATCTACCTCACCTATTCGCGCAGCCTGAATACGCCCGGCGGCGCCGACCAGGTGATCCTCCTCGAGTACGACCAGAGTGAAAAGCTGTCGTGGATCCTCTCGCGGAACGAGGACGGCACCTACGCGCTCGACGTGCGCGTGAGGCACGTGTTCTGATGCGCGCCGCGGCCCTTCTCCTCGCCCTCGTCCTCGCCCTGGCGGCGGCGCCGGTCTCGGCCCAGCCCCCCTCTCCGCCGGCGGCGCTCGACGCGCTGCTCGGGAAGCCGATCGCCGAGGTGCGTCTGGTGGTGGCGGGCCAGCGAGTCGAGGATCCCGCCCTCACGGGCGCGCTCGAGACCAGGCGTGGCGCGCCGCTGACGGCGGTCGCCGTGCGCCAGAGCGTCCTCCTCCTGATGGCGACGGATCGGTTCAGCGACGTCGCCGTCGACGCGCAATCAACGCCCGCCGGCGTCGTTCTCACCTACGAGCTGGTCCGGGTCCGGACGGTGGTCGCGATCGAGTTCCGCGGTGACCTCGGCCTGCCGGCGCGCCAGCTGAAGTCCGCCGTCCTCGACCGCTACGGCGCATCACCCCCGGCGTGGCGCGGCGACGAGATCGCCGGCGTCCTCGAGACCCTGTGCCGGGACCACGGGTTTCTCACCGCGAAGGTGACGGCGAGGACCGAGGCCGGACGAGGCCAGGACCAGCTCCAGCTCGTGTTCGACGTGAAGGCCGGCCCGCAGGCCAGGGTCGGCGAGTCGCACGTCGAGGGCGCGCCGGACGGGGAGGCGCCGCAGGTGCTCGCGCGCCTGGGGGTGACCGTCGGCGCGAAGTTCGATCGGGCGGCGCTCGACCAGGCGGTCGAACGGTACGCCGCCGACCTGCGCTCCCACGGATTCCTCGAGGCCAAGGTCGAGACCGACGTCGTGACGGCGCCGGACCTCCAGCTCGTGAACGTCACCGTGCGAATGACCCGCGGACCCGCCGTGACGGTCACCTACCACGGCGATCCGCTGCCCGAGGCGCGGCGCAAGGAGGCCCTGGCCCTGCTGCGGGAGGGCGCCCTCGACCAGGACGCGCTCGAGAACCAGGAGCGCAGCATCGAGAACGATCTGCGCGCAGAAGGGTACCGGGACGCCAGGGTGCTGTTCGTCCGAGAGCCGGGCGCCGACGGCCGGCTGCAGGTCGTCTTCACGATCGCCCGCGGGCGGCAGTACCGCGTGTCGGCCGTGAACTTGACCGGCTGCCAACAGGTGCCGCGCGCCGACGTGCTTCCCATGCTCAAGGCGGCGCCGGGGCAGTGGTACGTGAAATGGAGGCTCGATGCCGACGCGGGCGCGATCGGGGACTTCTACCACGGCCGCGGGTTCAGGACGGCCGACGTAAAGGTGGCGTCGGCCCCGGCAGGCGCCGACCCGACGCAACTCGCCGTGACCTTCAGCGTCACCGAGGGGCCGCGGACGACGATCGACGCGATCGACTTCCAGGGGGTGTCGGCGGTCCCGGCGTCGACGCTCCGCCTGGTCATCGACTCGAAGGTGAACGGCCCCTACTACGGGCCGCAGGTCGATCAGGATCGCGACAAGGTGCTCGCCCTCTACCAGGAGCTCGGCTACCTGCAGGCGACCGTCGAGGTGCCCGAGGCGTTCAACGCGGACGGCACGCGCTTCTCGCTGCGACTGGTCGTGCGCGAAGGGCCGCAGATCCTCATCGACCACGTGCTCATCCGGGGCAACGTCCGGACCAAGTCCTCGACGATC
>PMKG01000219.1 GCA_003157675.1 Acidobacteriota bacterium | reverse complement strand
CCCGCACATCTCGACCGGCGACATGCTGCGCGAGGCGGTGGCGGCCGGCACCGAGATCGGGCTGCGCGCGAAGGCGGTGATGGAGCAGGGCGGCCTGGTGAGCGACGAGATCATCGTCGGCATCGTGCGCGAGCGGCTGGCGAAGCCCGACGCGCAGGCCGGCTTCCTGCTCGACGGCTTCCCCCGGACGGTCGCGCAGGCGCGGGCGCTCGACGGGATGATGGCGGGGCGGGACCCGCTGGTGGTGGTCGACATCGGGGTGGCCGACGACGAGCTGGTTCGCCGGCTGACGTCGCGCCGGGTGTGCAGCCAGTGCGGGACCAATGCGGACCTGCCGGCGGTCCTTCGGCAGGTTCAGGACCGTCCCGAGCCGGGTCGAGGGGCGGGCGGCCAGCCCGCGCCGGCGTCCTGCACGCGGTGCGGCGGGCCCCTGACCCAGCGCGCCGACGACCGCGAAGAGGTGATCCGCGAGCGCCTGAAGGTCTACGCGAGGGACACGCGCCCGCTCGTCGACTTCTACCGCGCCCGCCCGACGTTCCGGACGGTGGACGGCGCGCAGGCGCCGGAGCGGGTGGCCCGGGACCTGGCGGCGTCCGTGGATTCGGCGGTGGCCCTTCGACAGGCTCAGGGCATGGTGAGCTCGTCGAACCACGGAGCCGCCTGATCCATGATTGTCTGCAAGTCGCCGGCGGAGATCGACCGGATGCGCGGAGCCAACGAGGTGGTGGCCGCCGTGCTGACCGACCTCGCCGGGGCGATTGCGCCGGGCGTCACGACCGGCGAGCTGGACGAGCGCGCGGAGGCGCTCATCCGGGCCGCGGGCGCGACGCCGGCGTTCAAGGGGTATCACGGCTACCCGGCCGCGCTGTGCGTCTCGATCAACGACGAGGTGATCCACGGGATCCCCTCGCCGACGCGCCGGCTGGCCGAGGGCGACATCGTGTCGGTGGATGTCGGCGCGGTGCTCGACGGGTTCGTCGGCGACTCGGCGGTGACCTTCCCGGTTGGCGCGGTGCCGGAGCGGGCCGCGATGCTGATGCGGGTGACGCAGGAGGCGCTCTACCGCGCCATCCTGGCGGTGAAAGTCGGCGGTCGGGTGTCCGACATCGGCGACGCGGTGCAGCGCCACGTCGAGGCGCACGGGTGCTCGGTGGTCCGGGAGTTCGTGGGGCACGGGATCGGCACGGCGATGCACGAAGAGCCGCAGGTGCCGAACTACGGGCCGCCTGGGCGCGGCGCCAGGCTGACCGAGGGCATGGTGGTCGCCATCGAACCGATGGTGAACCTCGGCCGCCCCGCCGTCCGGGTGCTCGACGATGGCTGGACGGCGGTGACGCGGGATCGGAGCTTGTCGGCGCACTTCGAACACACGGTGGCGGTCGCCGAAGAGGGGCCGTTCGTGCTCACGGCCCGCGGTGACGAACGGTTCGACGAGGTCCTGGCCTCGGCTGGCCTCGCGGCCCCCGACGGGGTGGAGGCGCGGTGGCGAAAGAGGACACGATTGAAGTAACCGGCGTGGTGCTCGAGTCGCTGCCGAACGCCATGTTCCGGGTCGAGCTCGAGAACAAGCACCAGGTGCTGGCGCACGTCTCGGGCAAGATGCGGAAGAACTTCATCCGCATCCTCACGGGCGACCGGGTCCTGATCGAGCTGTCGCCCTACGACCTGACACGGGGCCGGATCACGTATCGGTATAAGTAGCTGGGCCGGGGATCGGGGATTAGGGATCGGGGATCGGGGTACGCGGCGCGCGTGAATGACCCGGACCCCTGATTCCTGACCCCCGACCCCAGGGAAACTGGCAGTAAGGAACGCGAGTCATGAAAGTTCGAGCGTCGGTCAAGCGCATCTGCGACAAGTGCAAGATCGTCCGCCGCCGCGGCGTCGTGCGGGTGCTCTGCACGAACCAGAAGCACAAGCAGCGGCAGGGGTAGTCGAGAGGGAACAAGCTTATGGCACGTATCTCAGGGGTTGACCTTCCGCGGACCAAGCGCGTCGAGATCGGCCTGACCTACATCTTCGGGATCGGCCGCACGCGGTCGAACCTGATCCTGAAGGACGCGGGCGTGAGCCCCGACGTCCGCGTCAAGGATCTGTCCGAGGACGACGTCCGCAAGATCACGCGCGTCATCGAGGACCAGGGCGGGGTCGAGGGCGACCTGCGCAAGGACATCTCGATGAACATCAAGCGGCTGATGGACATCGGCTGCTATCGCGGCCTCCGCCATCGCCGGGGGCTCCCGGTTCGCGGCCAGCGGACCAAGACGAACGCCCGTACGCGGAAGGGTCCGCGGCGCGGGGCGGTTGCCAAGAAGAAGACGGTGTAGTGCATGGCCAAGACTGAAGCGACCGAGGCGGCGGGAGCCAAGCCGGAATCGACCGGGAAGAAGCCCGCGAAGAAGACGTTCAAGAAGCGTGGGGAAAAGCGCATCATCCACCACGGCATCGCCCATGTCCAGGCGTCGTTCAACAACACGGTGATCACCCTCACCGACACCGAGGGGAACGTCGTGTCGTGGTCGTCGGCCGGCGGCATCGGCTTCAAGGGCTCCCGCAAGGGCACGCCGTTCGCCGCCACGCAGGCGGCCATCAACGCCGCCAACGCGGCCAAGGCGTTCGGCATGCGGTCGGTCGAGGTGCGCGTCAAGGGCCCGGGCGCCGGGCGCGAGTCGGCGATCCGCGCGCTGCAGACCGTCGGTCTCGAGGTGAAGTCGATCCGTGACGTCACCCCGATCCCGCACAACGGGTGCCGGCCACCCAAGCGGCGCCGGGTCTAGGGCGAGAGAGAGGATTACCGAGAATGGCCAGATACAGCGGTCCAGTGTGTCGCCTGTGCCGGCGTGAAGGCATGAAGCTGTTCCTCAAGGGCGAGCGGTGCTACACCGAGAAGTGCGCGATCGAGAAGCGCAACTTCCCGCCCGGGCAGCACGGCAAGCGCCGCGCCCAGAAACTGGCGGGCTACGGCCTGCAGTTGCGCGAGAAGCAGCGCGTCAAGCGGATCTACGGCGTGCTCGAGGACCAGTTCCGCCTCTACTTCGAGAACGCGGAGCGGCAGCGCGGGATCACGGGCGAAGTGCTCCTCCAGCTGCTCGAGCGGCGCCTCGACAACGTCGTCTACCGCCTGGGGCTGGCCACCTCGCGTCCTCAGGCCCGTGAGCTGGTCCGCCACGGCCACTTCGCGGTCAACGGGAAGAAGGTGGACATCCCGTCGTTCCTGGTCAAGGGGGGCGACGTGGTGATGGTGCGCGAGCGGAGTCAGAAGAACGTGACGATCCAGCACGCGATTGAAGAGGTGAAGGGGCGCGGCGTGCCCGAGTGGCTGCAGGTCCAGCCCGAGAAATTCGAGGGCCGCATCGTGTCGCTGCCGACACGCGCCATGATTAACCTGCCCATCCAGGAGCAGTTGATCGTCGAGCTGTACTCGAAGTAACGCGGGGCTCATCCGAGGCAGTCCGGCCCCACCCGTCGCCGGGTGCGGCGGGTGCGGGGCCGACGCGCAAGAAAGGACCGATCGATGCTGTGGAAAGGTTTCCAGCGGCCCAAGCGGCTGGAGTTCGATCGCGAAACGCTCAACGACCGGTTCGGCCGGTTCTACGCTCAGCCGTTCGAGCGGGGATTCGGCACGACCATCGGGAACGCGATGCGGCGCGTGCTGCTGTCATCGATTGAAGGCGCGGCCATCACCGCCGTCAAGATCGAGGGCGTCCTGCACGAGTTCTCGCCGATTCCCGGCGTGGTCGAGGACGCGACCGACATCATCCTCAACCTGAAGCAGATCCCGCTCAAGGTGCACGCCGACGCCACCAAGACGCTCTACGTCAAGGTGACCCGGCCCGGCGAGGTCAAGGCCAAGGACATCGTCGCCGACGGCGACGTCGAGATCCTCGAGCCCGAGGCGCACATCGCCACGGTGGCCGAGAACGGGTCGCTCCAGATGGAGATGCGCGTCAAGCGCGGCCGCGGCTACGTCGCGGCCGACCGGAACTTCGACGACGACCTCGGCATCGGCTGGATCCCGATCGACTCGGTCCACTCGCCGGTCAAGAAGGTCAACTACCTCGTCGAGGCCGCGCGCCTCGGCCAGACGACCGACTACGAGAAGTTGACGGTCGACGTCTGGACCAACGGCGCCGTCACGCCCCGCGACGCGGTGTCGAACGCCGCCAAGCTGGTGCGCGAGCACCTGAACATCTTCATCAACCTCGAGGACCCGACCGAGACGGTGCCCGAGGCCGAGGCCGAGGCCGCGCTGGGCGCGGTGTCGAACGAGAACCTCGACAAGTCGGTCGAGGAGCTCGAGCTGTCGGTCCGCTCCTACAATTGCCTGAAGAACGCGAACATCAGGACGATCCGCGAGCTCGTGCAGAAGACCGAAGGCGAGATGCTCAAGACGAAGAACTTCGGCCGCAAGTCGCTCAACGAGATCAAGGAAATCCTCCAGACGATGGGTCTGAGCCTGGGTATGCGCCTCGATCAGCCGGCGCAGGGACAGACGGAGTAGCCGGACCCGGCGAGAGGTCGGCCGGACCTGAGGACAGAGGTTCATCAATGCGTCACCGAGTAGCCAATCGAAAGCTGGGGCGGGTCACCGAGCACCGGATCGCCATGCTGCGCAACCAGGCGCAGGCGCTCCTCGAGCACGGGCACATCGAGACCACCGTGCCCAAGGCCAAGGAACTGCGCCCGTTCGTCGAGCGCCTGATCACGATCGCCAAGCGCGGCCTCGCCGACGGCGGCGAGGGGCGGGCCCTGACCGCCCGGCGTGAGGTGCTGCGCGACATCCCGAACCGCGACACTGTCGCGAAGCTTTTCACCGACATCGCGCCGCGGTACGCGTCCAGGCCCGGCGGCTACACGCGCCTGCTGCGCGTCGGCTTCCGCCAGGGGGACGCGGCCGACATCGCCCTGGTCGAGCTGCTCGGGTTCGAGTTCGATCCCAAGGCCAAGACCGAGAAGACCGAGAAGGAAGCGACGGCCGGGAAGCCGAAGAGCGTCGGCGGGCGGCTCAAGAAGGCGGCTGACCGGCTGCGCGGCAAGCGCGCGGTAGAGGCAGCGGAAGGCGAATCCGCCGCGACCGGGACCAAGAGCCAGGCACGCGCCGCGGCCCGGAAGGGGTCCGGCAGCCGCCGCGGGCCGAGCGGCAAGGGATAGAGAGGGCTCAGGGCTCAGGGACGATGGCCGGGTGTGGGGCGATCGAGTCAGGGTTTTCCGGGTGTAGGGCGACCCTTCAGGGTTGCCTGACCGAGGGCCGCGTGGCATCACCGCGCGGCCCTTGTTACGTACGGGAGACGATCACCGCGAAGCGACGGGCGCTTTCTCGAGGCGCTCGAGTTCCGAGGAGGCCAGGCGGTATTCGTAGAAGGTCTTCGTCCCGTGGTCCTTCACCCAACGCAGGTGCTCGAGGGCGTCGGCCTGCCGGCCGGCCTGAAGCAGCATGAAGCCCACGTAGGCGTGCGCCTCGGTCTGCTCGTCGACCCCCTTGGCGCTCGAGACGAATGCCCTCGGCTCCAGCTTGCCCTGCATGAAGTCCATGACGCGGGACGTCCAGGGCTTCGCAGTGGACGCGGGTCGGGCGTCGGCCAGCATCGCGTCGGCTTCGGCTGGCCGGCTCAGCCGCCGCAGGCAGATCGCGCCGACAAACGCCAGGTAGGAGACCGACTCCACGTCTCCGGTGGACTTGTCCATGAACGACCGTGCGTCCCTGGCGGCGGTGGCGAAATCCCCCAGTTCGAACGCGTCGTACACCCGGTCGCGGTACCAGCCGGGTCCCGGGTCGAGTGTCTGCAGGCGTTCGATCGCGCTGTCGGAGTCCTCGACGCGGCCGAGCGCGAGTGCCGCCTTCGCGCGGCCGTACCAGCCGATGGTCGACCGCTCGTTGATGGCAACGGCTCGCGAATAGGCCTCGAACGCATCATCGTAGCGCCTGGTCAGCTCGCAGGCGCGGGCAAGCGCGAGGTGGGCCCGCAGGTTTCCGGTCTCCGCCGCCGCGATCGGCTGCAGTGCGTCAATCGCGTCCTTCTGCCGGCCCTGGTACGAGCGGAGCAGGCCCAGCGCCACCCGGGGCGCCGACGCCGACGGGTCCTGCGCCAGCACCCACCCGAGCGACCGCTCCGCGTCGGCCAGTTGTCCGGTGCGCAGCAGCAGGTCGCCCTGCACGAACTCTGCGTCAGCCTCGGTCATCGGCGAGACCGTGGCCTCGGGGAGACCAACGCCGGCGCCCCATTGGAACCAGAGCCCCGGCAGGTTTGGCTGGCGGAAGTAGTCCTTGAGCAGCCGCGGCGCGTCCGCCGTGGTGACGGCGAACGCCGACTGGAAGGCCTGGTCAACCGGCACGTCGCGCGCGATGGCCTGCACGTAAGCCCTGATCTGCGCGACACCGACATCGTTGCCCTTGCGCATCAGGAAGTGAACCAGCGCCCATGACTGCGCGTAGAACATCGAGATGCGCCGCTGGTCCCCGGACCGAAAGAGTTTCGCCGTCCCCTCTCGCGAGAGCAGTTCGTCCAGCGGGATCGTGTCGCCGGAAAGGAATTCCTTCAGGCGTTCGGGAATCGCCGCGCCGATCGTGCTCTGACGGGAGGCGGGATCGAAGCTGAACGTCGAGAAGAACTCCGCCAGCCCCTCGTTGAGCCATGTCGGAGTGTCCGGCAGGTTCTGCCCGACGACGAAGTGGAAGTACTCGTGATACGCGGTGCGGAGCGTCTGGTCGCTCCCGCTGAACTCCGACATGACGATCAGGTACGTGTCGGGCTGCTCTCCAAAGAAGGCGCGCACGCCTCCCATCTTGTGTCCCTTCCCGTCACGCGGCTTGAACCGGTCGAAGCCGTCGTCGTCCTTGAAGACGATGACGAGCGTCGGCAGCGTGGTGGCTGTGCGAAGGCCGAGGACGCGGGTGATCAGGGTCGCGCGATAGACCTCGAGCTGCACGAGAATCCGCTGGATGCTCTCGGCAGGGGCATCTCCGGCCGCTTCGAAATTCGCCGTCCGTACCCGTTTCCAGTCCTGGCTCAGCTTCGCGGCCTGGGGTTTGGTGCTGCCCATCGACGCGGCTGGCGCCTGGGTCGCGGGTTGGCGCGCCGGCGCGGCGACCGAGACGAGCGAGAATATCGAGGTCGCGAGAGCGAGCGCGGCGACTACAGGGGTTCGTCCGAACATGGGCCTCCTGGCGGCGCGGCATCAGACGATTCGCGCACGACGCTCGGCCGGGCCGGCGACAACCGCTCCACGGCCTAACGCCTGCGTACGGTACCGTCGGCCGCCTGTCCTGTCAATCCGATGACCCCTTTTCGCGTGATCGCTCGTTCGCACGATCCCCCGATCGCAAGATCGCTCGACTTCGACGCGGGGCAGACGTGCGACCTGACGATCCGGTCGCCGCAATACCAGGACGAAAAAGGGTCGAGCCGCACGTTCTTGATCGCCTCGCCTCCGGCGGAGGCGCCCCGCGTCATGGTGGCGACGCGGCTCACCGGGAGCGCCTTCAAGCGTTCACTCCCCGAGGCCCCGGTCGGCTACGAGATCGAGCTGGAGGGACCCTCCGGGTCGTTCGTGCGGCATCGCAACACGGCGAAGCCGGCGGTGTTCTTCGCGGGCGGCATCGGCATCACGCCGTTTCGCAGCATCGTCGGGGACGCGACGCTCCGGCGGTTGCCGCACCGGATGACGCTCTTCTACTCGAACCGGACGCCGGCGAGCACGGCATTTCTGCCGGACCTCGAGGCGTGGCGGCGACAGAACGGGAACTTCCGCCTGATCGCCACGATCGCGGACCCCTCGACGGGCCAGCCGTGGAGCCACGACGTCGGCCCGATAGACGCGGCCTTCATCACGTCCCACCTTCCGGAGTTGTCCGACGCGATCTGCTACCTGGCGGGTCCCCCCGCGTTCGTCAAGGGGATGCGCGCCGCGCTCGATGAAGCCGGCGCGGACCCGGACAATCTCCGCACCGAGAAATTCGACGGCTACTGAACCGGCGGGGCAGCCGCCGTACAAAAGAACGGGGGCGGTCCCCGAAGGAACCGCCCCCGCCAGCCTTACGGTTGTGCCGCTTGACTAGAACGTGAACTGCAGCCCGGTGTGGATGTAGCGGCCGAGCCCATCATACATGCCGTAGAACCCGGTGCCGTAGTCGTTCGGGTTCGACCCGACGCCGAGCGGCGGCTCCGTGTCGAACACGTTGTTGACGCCCGCGATGAACGTGATCCCCTTGTGCATCTTCCACGACACGCCAAGGTCCAGCCAGTTGAACGACGGAATCGCCGACGCCATGTTGCCGATGTCCTTGAGCTGGGCGAACCTGGTGGGGTTCGAGAGGGCCGGGTTCGGGTTGCCCGAGTCCTCCGTCACTGGGCCGACCATGCGCCAGCCCGCCGTGAGCGTGATCTTCCACGGGGTCTCCCACGAGAACCGCGTCAGGTGGCGCCACTTCGGCGTCGGCACGCCGCACGTGTTGCCGAAGTAGCCCACGCAGTCGTAGGAATACAGACCGGTGTTGATGTACTGCTTCAACAGGTAGGTGCCGATCATGTTGACGCTGAACGCGCCAAGGTCGTGCGGCATCGGACGCGTGTAGCTGGCGGTCAAGTCGATCCCTTCGGACCGGAGCTGCCCGACGTTCGAGTTGGCCGTGATGACGTAGCCACTCGGCTGGAGCCACGTCGTGTAGAACGCGTCGCGGTGGATGAGGTCGCACAGCTGGCCCGTCGTGGCGCACGTGGTCTGGATGTCGTTCGACCCCAGCGAGCCGATCGTCTCGTTGATCTGCACGTTGTAGAAGTCGAGCGTAAAGGTGAAGCCCGGCAGGAACTTCCTCGGCGTGAGGACCGCGCCCGCCGTCCAGGTGTTGGCGACCTCGGGCTTGAGGTTCGGGTTGCCGCCGCTGAGGGTGTTGTACTGCCCCGCCGGGTTGTCCAGGACGTGGCCGTACTGCGAGGCCGGTACGCCCGACAGCGCGCACTGCGCCTGGCTGTAGGCCGGCGTCGGGCCCGCGCACGGATCCGAGAAGCCGCCGAGGCCGATGCCCTGCGGCGTGTACAGCTCGGTGATGTTGGGCGACCGGGTCGCGCGGTTGTAGCCCACGCGGAACTTGAAGTCCGGCACCGGCGCCCACGACATCTGCAGCTTGTAGGTGGCATGCGTGCCCGTGCTGCTGTAGTCCGACTCACGGAGGCCGACTTCAAGGGAGAGGTCCTTGACCATCGGCTTGTCCTGCACCAGCGGAACGAGCCCTTCGACGAAGAACTCCTTCACGCTGTAGGTGCCCTGGACCGACTGCGTCGGACCGCCCGAGCCCGCGCCCAGGGCGTTCTCGAACGGGTAGTCGGAGCGGACGAACAGGTATTCCTGGCGGTACTCACCGCCGAAGGCCACCTTGACGCCCTCGGTCGCCATCGGCGACATGATCCCGTAGTCCTTCAGGTCGCCCTTCAGGGTGCTGTTGAAGACCCGCGTTCTCGTGCCGCTGTCTAGGACCTCGTCCAGCGCGAGGTAGGCCAACTGGGCCGGCGTCACCTTGCCCAACTGGAAGACGTTCCACGGAACGCAGCCGTCGCTGCCGCCGTTCATGCAGACCGGGTTGGCCGCCGTCCCGGTGGCGAGCAGGGCGTTCTGGATATTGTTCACGTTGAGGTCGTTCGAGTACGACTGGGGCGAGCGAACCGTCGCCTGCATGCCGTACACGTCGTAGCTCCACACGTTGTTCAGCGTGCCCTTGATGCCGCCCGTGTACCGCAGGTCCGTGTGGTTCAGGTGGCTCACACGGCCGCCGCCCTCGACGTTGCGCTTCTGGACGATCACACTCGCGATGTCGGTCGGGCCGTAGCCCGCGTTGGTGCAGAAGGCCGCCACTTCCGCCGCGGTCATCAGCGGGTTGTTGCAGTTGACCTGCGTGGTGTTCGCGAAGTCACCGGATTCGGCGATCTGCGCGTCGGTGGTGTCGTCCATGAACATGACATCACCGTAGACCTGGATGTACTTGTTGAGGTCGTAGTTGAGGAACGCGCCGCCCGCCCACCGCTGGTCAGGGCGCTGCATGAAGTTCTTCGGCGCGTAGTTGTAGACGTCGGAAGCGACGCGGGGCCGCAGGAGACCCGTCGTCAGATCCAGGGTGTAGTTTCCGCCGACGCCCGTCGTGCCGGGCTTGGGAGTCACGATGAAACGACCGCCCGGAATGGTGGAAGAGCCGCCGCAGGCGATCGGATCGGTCAGCGTGCTCAACGAGCAGTTCGTGTAGTCGTACCGATCCTTGTTGATCGCATTGGTCTTGCGGTAGTCGAGGTAGAAGGACGCGTGGCCCTTGCCGTCGGCGAACTTGCTGCCGAAGGCGATGTTCCAGTCGATCGGGCCGTCGTTCCACGCGTTGCCCTTGATAATTTTGAACCCCTTGGTCGCGTTGATCGAATCGGCCAGGGCGTCTGTGTTGTTGTGCTGGAAGCCGCTGTACTCCACGCCGCCGCGGAAGCCGGTGAAATCGCGGTCGAGCACGAAGTTCACG
>PMKG01000456.1 GCA_003157675.1 Acidobacteriota bacterium | reverse complement strand
CTGTTCGTCCGGGCCAGCACGATGGTGGACGGGTTCGAGAGTCTGCCGCGCGAGTTCCAGGCCCGGGTGCCGGCGGCCTAAGTCCGAGCCCTTCACCCCGCTGAGTCTTGCGTTTTGGGTCTTGAGTCTTGAGTCTTGAGTCTTGAGCCCTGAGCCTTGGTGGGGTCCGCCTTCGCGTGGCTTGCCAACCGCCGCTTACTGTGTAACTGAGGCGGGCAAGCGAAGGTTGGCTTGCCAACCGAAGCTCACCGAGCAAGCGCGTAACGGACGCGCAGGTGAGCGAAGGTTGGTGGACGGCACAGGGCTCGAACCTGCGACCTCCGCGTTGCGAACGCGGCGCTCTCCCAGCTGAGCTAGCCGCCCACTCGTAGGATGCTCGTCGGCGCTCCGACAAGACTGTAGATTCTAACACGGCCTTGTCCGCACCCGCAACGCGAGGCGCGTGCGGCTCGGCTTGACTGTGCCGGCATCGCGCAGGGACAATACCCCATGCCTGTCCCACGCATCAGCAAGGAAGATCTCAAGCTCCGGCTCGACAGCCACGACTCGTCCGATAGGCCGACGATCCTCGACGTCCGACTGAAATACCCCTACGAACACAGTACCGTGCAGCTTCCCGGCGCCATGCGCATGGCTGCGGCAGCCATCGATTCCGCGAAGCTCCCGCGTGACCGGGACGTCGTCGTGTACGATTCGGACCCGAACGAGGTGACCGGCACGTACGTGGCGGTGGGTCTCATCCGTCAGGGCTTCAAGGTCACGGTGCTCAAGGGCGGCATCGCCGATTGGGCCGGCGCCAACTTCCCCGTCGACACCAAGAGCGCGCCCAAGCCGACGCCGCCTCCGGCCAAGGCCTGATCGCACGGATCGAACCGTGCTCTTCTCCCGAGTCCGCGTCGTGGCCGCCGTGGTGCTGGCGGCCATGGCCTTCTTCCTTTACTTCCAGACGCTGCTCCCCGGCCAGGATCTCGGCGACACGGCGTCGTTCGAGACCATCTCCGGCGAACGCGCGCTCGTCCCCCGCCAGGGCTATCCCCTCTACTTCGCGCTGAATGGGACGCTGGTCCACCTGCTGCCGGTCGAACCCGCGCGCGCCGTCAATCTCGGCTCGGCGATCGCAGCCGCGCTGGCGGTGGGCCTCATGGTGCTCATCGGCGCGGAGCTCGGCGGCACGCTCGTCGCGGGACTGGTGGCGGCGCTTCTGCTGGCAGGCTCGTACACCTTCTGGTCGCAGGCCATCATCGCCGAGGTGTATGCGCTCCACCTGCTCGTGGCGAGCGCCTGCTTCCTGGCGCTGCTGGCCTGGCACCGTCGTCCGACGCTGCCGCGGCTCGCCCTCTTCTTTTCGGTCTACGCGCTGGGCTTCGGCAATCACCTGCAGATGATCCTGCTGATGCCCGGGTTCGCCCTGTTCCTGCTCCTGGCCGCCCCCGGCGGCCCGCAGACGATGCTCCGCCCGCGGGTGATCGGCCTCGCCCTCGTCGTGGCGACACTTTTCGCGCTGCAATACGCCTGGAACATGGCGTATCTCGTGTTCGACTCGCCCGGCGAGACCTGGACCGAGTACCTCCGCACGTTCTGGTTCGACGTCACCAAGGCCGACTGGCGCGCCACGATGGTCAACAGTATTTCGTGGTCGATGCTGCCGGACCGGTTCGCGATGGCGTGGTTCGATCTGCGGCAGCAGTTCGGCATCCCCGGTGTCGGGGTCGCCGTCGCCGGTTTCGCCTGGTTGCTGTGGCGCCGCACGCGGCTGGGGCTGATGGTCCTGGTCCTGTGGCTGGTCAACTGGGTCTTCGCGTTCACGTACAACGTCGGGGACACGCACGTCTTCTACCTGCCCGCGCACTGGGTCTTCGCGCTGGCCGCCGGCTGCGGGGCCGGATGGGTCGTCTGGGCGCTTGGAATCCCGGGACGACGGCCGGCGGCGGCAGTTGTCGTTGGCGTCGCACTTCTCGCCTACCCGGCCTGGCGGGTCTACGACACGTTCCCGGCAATGGACCGGAGCCATGACCGCGAGCCGACCCGGTTCTACGAGCGGCTCACGGCGGGCATGGACGCCAATCGCGAGATCCTCGGTACCGACATGGAGTGGGAACTGCACAACGGCTTCGACTATTTCATGAAGTACACCCGGCCTGACCTGGTGGTCTTCGACCTGCCCGACACGCTGCTGTACTTCCCGCTCCTCGTCTCGCGCAACGCCGAACTGGGGCGAACGGTCTTGCTGACCGAGGGCTCCGCCCGGCTCGTCCGGCAGTTGTACGGCGATCTGTTCGCGATCGAGGAGGACCCGCGCGTTCCTGCGCCGTCGCTCGCCGACCGCGTCTCCACCCTTCCCGCGGGCACTCGTTACGTGCTGACCGTCATCGAACCGTACCCCGAGTCGCCCCCCGACCCGGCGGATCTCGACGCGGCCGCGCGCCGCCTGGGAATTCCGGCCGGCACGCTCCCTCGCAATCGGTTCGTCGTCGTCGCCGGACGCGTCGGCGAGCCGCCAGCCTTGAGCCAGTCCGGAGCATTCCCGTTCCGCGTCCGGACGTCCGCCGGGGCGGACGACCTTGACGTGCGGTTCGAGTGCTGGCTGCCCGACGACACGATCCGCCGCGCCGGCTTCGGCCACGTGATCGTCGATCGACACCATGAGCTGACGATCGACCGCGGCGTGTCGTTTGTCGCGCTCGACGGCCAGGGCTACGCCACGCTCCGCGCCTGGGCGGGCGGCCTGTTCGCGCCGCAGCGACGATTTGTCGTCCGGACCGCGGCCAGCCGGTGATCGGGAGGCCTAAAGGCCCGCCCTACACACGGTCCTGCCAAGGATCATCAGATAGAGCAGGGCTTTGGCCCTGCGCCAGCCGTGGTATCGTTCATTCATGCCCGCTGTGATTGCCCTCTTCCTCCTGCTCTCCTCGCTCCCGCGTTCAGGCCCGCAGGCGAACCCCTCCGCCGCCGATCTCGCTCGCGATCTCCAGCGCCGGTACGAGCAGATCCGCGATTTCTCTGCCGACTTCGAGCACGTTTACGAAGGGGGCGTGCTCGGCAAGAAGATCACCGAGCGTGGGACGCTGCTCGTCAAGAAACCGGGGATGATGCGGTGGGTCTACACGAGCCCCGAGAAGAAGGAGTTCGTGTCGGACGGGCGCGCGCTCTACTCGTACATTCCCGAGGACCGCCAGGTCGTCGTCAGCCAGGTGACTCCGGCCGACGAAGCCAGCAGCCCGGCGTTGTTCCTGGCGGGCAAGGGCAACATCCTGCGCGATTTCACACCGTCGCTCGCGGCCATTTCCGCGCTGGCCTCGACAGAGGTGGCTCTGCGGCTGGTGCCGTCCAGACCTCAGCGCGAGTACGATTGGATCGTCCTGGTGGTCGATCGCGCCAGCCTGCAGATCAGGAGACTGGTGACGGCCGACGCCCAGGGCGGGACCTCCACGTTCGTCTTCACGCGAATGCGCGAGAACCTCGGGCTTCCCGACAAGGACTTCGTCTTCAAGGTGCCGCGCGGCGTCGACGTCATCACCGATTCGATGAAACGGTGATCGGCTTACGCCCTATGGCTCACGGCTCACTTGCGCGCCGAGGGCCTGGAGGTGCGCCGTGAGGTCGGCGTAGCCGCGCTCGACCGTCTCGAGCGGTCCGAGGCGGCTCTGCCCCTGGGCCGCGAGCGCCGCGGCCGCCAGCGCCATGCCCGACCGCAGGTCGCGGGTGTCGAGCGTCCGGCCGCGGAGCCTCCGCGGACCGGTCACGATGATCCGGTGCGGGTCGCACAGGAAGAGGTCCGCGCCCATGCCGCTCAACTGCTCCAGCGCGAACAACCGCAACTCGTACATCCAGTCGTGGAGCAGCGTGCGGCCGGCGGCCTGCGTGGCCAGAACCGTGATGAGGCTGATGAGATCGCTCGGCACGCCCGGCCACAGGCCGGTGACGATCCGCGAGCCGCCGGCGGGTGTCGACGCCTCCACCCGCAGGCGCGAGTCATCGAACTCGCAACGCACCTGCATCCGTTGCAGCACCGACGCGACGACCTCGATGTCCTCCGCGCGGGCGCCCGCGACGTCGATCGACCCGCCGGTGACCGCCGCGACGACCGCCCAGCTTCCGGCTTCGATGTAGTCGCCGTTCAGCGTGTGGGCGGCGCCCCTCAGGCGCTCCACGCCTTCGACGCGAATCGTGTGCGTCCCCTCGCCCGTGACCGACGCGCCCATCTTGCGCAGGAACCCGCACAACTCGACGACGTGCGGTTCGCACGCGGCGTGGCGGATCTCGGTGACGCCGCGCGCGGCCGCCGCGGCCAGCAGGGCGGTCTCGGTTCCCGTCACCGAGGCCTCTTCGAGATACATCGAGGCGCCGAAGAGTCCCTTGGGCGCCTCGAGCACGTGGCCCTCGCCCTCGAGTTCCTGCGCGCCCATCGCGCGCAGCGCGCCGAGGTGCATCGCAATCGTGCGGCGTGCCGGGAAGTCGCCGCCCGGGGGCGCCAGCTTCGCGCGGCCCCGCCGCGCGAGCAGCGGGCCCAGCAGGAGCACTGACCCTCGCAGGCGCCCCACGAGGCGGCTCTGGGGTTCGTCACGCTCGACGCGCGCGCACCGGATGCGGAGCGTGCTCGTGCCGATCCCCTCGACCTCGGCGCCCAGATCGGCCAGCAGCCGCGCCATCACCTCGACGTCGCTGATGCGCGGGATGTTGGTGAGGACGCATTCCTCGTCGGTGAGCAGGCAGGCGGCGATGAGCGGCAGCGCCGCGTTCTTGTTGCCGCCAACGACGACGCGCCCGGCGAGCGGCCGGCCGCCTTCGATCAGTAGTGTGGACACAGATCTCCCCCAGAATGCGCGCGCCCCGGGGCGCCGGCCGCCCGGATTGCCACTTACCACCCGAGCAGGCGAATCTCCTCGCGAAGCGTCACGCCGAATCGCGCCCCCACTTCGTCGCGGCACCGGTCGATCAGCCGCCGCACGTCGGACGCGGACGCGCCGCCTTCGTTGACGATGAAATTGGCGTGCGTCGGCGACACACGCGCGCCTCCGATCGCCAGCCCCTTGAGTCCCGCGCGATCGATGAGCGCCCCGGCCGACGGCGGAATCCCCTCCGGCACGCGGTCGACGGCCGGGTCGGGATTCCGGAACACGCAGCCGGCGCTCTGATGGCCCATTGGCTGCGACGCCTTCTTGATGATCCATTGTTTTTGCATCCGCTGGGCCAGCTCGCGGGGATGGTCTTCCTCCAACCGGCAACTCGCTTCGAGGATCACCAGGTCGTCGAGGCTGCTCTGGCGGTAGTCGAACACCAGATCGTCGGCGCTGCGCTGGTAGACCTCGCCGTTGGCG
>PMKG01000085.1:3028-3492 GCA_003157675.1 Acidobacteriota bacterium | reverse complement strand
GCCCGCAAGATCCGCCGGCTCTACGGCGACCGGGTCCTGGCCGGCTTCGCGGGGTCCGCGGCCGATTCCTTCGCGCTCTTCTCCCGCTTCGAGGCCAAGCTCGAACAGTACCGGGGCAACATCGAGCGGTCGGCGGTCGAGCTGGCGAAGGATTGGCGAACCGACCGGGTCCTCAGGCGTCTCGAGGCGATGCTGATCGTCATGGACGTCGAGTCCACGTTCCTGTTGTCGGGAACGGGCGACCTCATCGAACCCGACGACGGGATCGTCGGGATCGGGTCGGGCGGCGGGTACGCCGTCGCCGCCGCCAGGGCGCTGGCCCGGCACACCACGCTCGACGCGCGCGCCATCGCCGAAGCCGCGATGTCGGTCGCCGCGGGCATCTGCATCTACACCAACAGCCATCTGACCCTCGAAGAGTTGTAGCGCCCCATGCCGATCTACCTGCCCGAGTCGATGCCGGC
>PMKG01000085.1:0-2986 GCA_003157675.1 Acidobacteriota bacterium | reverse complement strand
GGCTACGTCGGCCGCGACGTCGAGTCGATGGTCCGCGACCTGGTCGAGATCGCGATCGACATCGTGCGTGAGGAGCGGATCGGGGAGGTGCGGGCCAAGGCCGAACGCAACGCCGAGGAGCGGCTGCTCGACCTGCTGCTGCCGCCGCCGCCGGCCCCGGCGGCCGACGAGGACGCGGCCGCGGCGCGCGAACAGGCGAAGGCGACGCGCGAGAAGCTCCGTGAGCAGCTGCGAAACGGCCTGCTCGACGAGCGCACGGTCGACATCGACGTGCGCGAGCGCTCGTTCCCCTCGTTCGAGATCATCGCCGGGTCGTCGGTCGAAGAGGTCGACATCAACATCAAGGACATGCTGCCGGGTCTCTTCCCCGGGCGCACCAAGCAGCGGCGCGTGAAGGTGCCCGAGGCGCTCGATCACCTCCTGCAGGAGGAGCAGCAGAAGCTGGTCGACATGGAGACGGTCGCGCGCGTGGCGGTCGAGCGGGTCGAGGACGACGGCATCATCTTCGTCGACGAGATCGACAAGATCGCTGGGCGCGAGGGCGGGCACGGGCCGGACGTGAGCCGGGAGGGCGTGCAGCGCGACATCCTGCCGATCATCGAGGGGACGACGGTGAACACGAAGTACGGGATGGTGCAGACTGACCACATCCTGTTCATCGCNNCATCGCCGCGGGCGCGTTCCACGTGTCGAAGCCGTCGGACCTCATCCCGGAGCTCCAGGGCCGCTTCCCAATCCGCGTGGAGCTCGAGTCGCTCGGCAAGGACGACTTTATCCGGATCCTCACCGAGCCGCAGAACGCGCTGGTCAAGCAGTACGTCGCGCTGCTCGAGACCGAGGGGGTCACGCTCGACTTCAGGCCGGACGCCGTCGAGCGGATTGCCGACTTCGCCGCGCTCGTCAACGACCGCGCGGAGAACATCGGCGCGCGGCGCCTGCACACGGTGATGGAGAAGCTGCTCGACGAAGTGTCGTTCGAGGCGCCGGACCTCGCCGAGAAATCGATTACCATTGATGCGGCATACGTCGACCGGATGCTGGCCGACATCGTGAAGGACGAAGACCTGACGCGTTACATCCTGTGAAGCCTCTGTCGCCGCGGGGCCTCGGCGCTGCTCCGACCGGCCGCACGGCGCGTGCCGCCGCCGTCGGCCGGCGCCTGACGCTGCTTCTGGCCGTCGCGGTCGTCCTCGTGCCCGGGTGCGGGAAGAAGGGGCCGCCGCTGCCGCCGATCGTCAAGCTGCCGGCGCCGCCCGACCCCTTCCTGGCCCGCCGGCTCGGCGCGGTCGTCTGGCTGCAGGTGCGGATTCCCGCCGCCAACGCCGACAAGACGACGCCCGCTGATCTCGAGCGGGTCGACGTGTACGCGCTCACCGGCCCGGCGGCCGACGCCGAAGCGATCGTCAAGTCCGGCGCCCGCGTCGCCTCGATTCCCATCCGCAAGCCGGCCGAGGAGGCCGGCGAGTCGAGACCGAAGGGTGGCCGCGATCTCGTGCCTCCAGCGGAACGGCCCGCGCCGCCGCCGCGTCCTGCCGCGAGCATGGAAAACGGCTTCGACCAGGGCGACACGGTCGTCGTCACCGAACCGCTTGGACCGGAGCAGTTCCGCGAAGTGGTGCCGAAGATGCCGCCGACGAAGAAGCCGGCGCCGCCTTCGACCTGGGAGTTCGCGAGGTGGAGTCCTCCGATGCCGTCCCCGCCGTTGCCGCTCCCGGTGCGGATGTACGTCGCCGTCGGCATCAACCACAAGGGCCAGAAGGGAGCGGTCTCGACGCGGCAGGCCGTCGTGCTCGCCCCTCCGGCCTCGGCCCCCCCGGCGCCGACGATCACGTACACGGAGAAAGCGTTCTCGGTCGCGTGGACGCCGCCCGCCGACGCGCATCCGCCCGCTCCGTCCGGTGACCTGCTCGAGGCGAGGCCGATCGGATCGCGGCAGGTTGTCGGGGCGTACAACGTCTACGAGGTGCCGCCGCCGGCCTCAGGCGCGGGTGGGGCAGGTGCCCCGGCGCCGCCGGCCCCGGGCGGACGGATGCCGACGCCGGTCAACACGAAGCCGCTCGGGGGACCGCCGCTGGTCGACGAGCGGATGGAGTTCGGCGCTCCGCGCTGCTACGTTGTCCGTGCGGTGACGCGCTATGGTACCGAGCCGGTGGAGAGCGAGGCGTCGCCGGTGACCTGCGTCACGCCGGTCGACACGTTCCCCCCGTCCGCGCCGACCTCGCTCAGGGCGGTCGCCGGCGAGCACGTGGTCAGCCTCATCTGGGACGCCAACCGGGAGGCCGATCTGGCCGGGTACCTCGTCCTGCGATCCGAGTTGCCGGACGGGGCGCTCGTTCCGCTGACGCCGGAGCCGATCACGGACACGACGTTCAACGACACCACGGTGAAGTCCGGCGTCCGTTACGCGTATGTGGTCGTGGCGGTCGATACCTCGAAGAACCGGAGCGCGCCCTCGAACCGGGTCGAGGAGGCGGGACGGTAAGGCTCAAGGCTCAGGACGTGAGGCGTAGGACGTAAGGCGTAAGGCGTAAGGCGAGGGGGAGCCACTATGGACCGCATCTATCGCATCGAATACCTCGGATCGAAACGGTATGCGGCCGAACACAACGGCCGCCTGTTCCTGCTCGACGGAGACCTGTTCGGCGCCTACGGCTTCGGCGAGGAGATCGCGCACGGCGAATTCCCGAAGGACCTGCCGGCGGGCTCGCGCCTGCTGGCCCCGATCACGCCGTCGAAGATCGTGGCCATCGGCCTGAACTACAAGGACCACGCGGCGGAGCAGAAGAAGGCGCTGCCGGCCGAGCCGATGATCTTCATCAAGCCCTCGACCGCCGTCGTCGGCCCGGGCGATCCGATCCGGCTGCCGGGCGGAGTCGGCCGCATCGACTACGAGAGCGAGGTGGCGGTCGTGATCGGCCGTCGCGCCTCCCGCGTGCCGCGGGAACACGCGCTCGACTTCGTCCTCGGCTACACCTGCGCCAACGAC
>PMKG01000040.1 GCA_003157675.1 Acidobacteriota bacterium | reverse complement strand
GCCGCTGGTGGCGCGCGGAACCCACGCCGACTACTCCGGTGTCATCTGGAATACCAGCCGGGAGTTCTTTCCCGCCTACCTGGGAGAGTGGCTCTTCGGCGAATACGTTCTGACGCATTGGAACAACCCGCAGAGTACGCTCGCCTGGGCCAGACTCCCCATGCTGCTTCTCACCATTGCCCTGGGCTGGGTTGTGTTCGCCATTGCGCGCCGGTTGGGCGGCGACTGGGGCGGCCTGCTTTCGGTGGCAGTCTACGCCACCACCCCCGTGTTTCTGGTCTTCGGTCCCCTGGTGCTCACCGACGTCGCCATTACCTTCTTCTCGCTGTTGGCGCTTTGGGCGCTGGCCGCGCTGTGGGAAGATCCCAGCCGTAGGAACACACTTCTGATGGCCCTGGCGCTCTCCGGTGCCATTCTCACGAAGTTCACCGCCGCCATTCTCTTCCTGGTTTTCCTGGCCGTGGTGCTGAGTGCCCGCTGGCGGTCCGTCGCCGGACAGCACGAGGCGAAACCGGACGCGCGTCAGTGGCGCCGGCTGCGTTGGAAAGCCATGCGCAAGGCAACCTGGTGGGCGGCTCTCGCGGTGTATGCGGTCTACTTTCTCCTCTCGTGGAATCAGGCCGTGGACATCCCGGGCTTGGCGGGACATGGGCCGCTTTTGGCGATTCTGGGCCGCCTGCTGATGCCGCCCTGGCTGTTTCTCCGTGGATTGGCCATAGTGGTGTTGACCGGGAACCGGCCGACGTTCCTCCTCGGCCACGCCTATCAGCACGGCATCTGGTTCTTCTTTCCCGTCCTTCTGGTACTGAAGTCGCCCCTGGGTTTCCTTGGCCTGCTGGTGGCGGCGCTGGCGGCCGCGAGACCCGGCGACGCGGAGGCGTCGGAACTCGTCGATGCGGCGGGCCGCGTGAGCGAGTCTACGCCAGCGTTTCCCTCCGCGACCTGCTACGCGATTCAGCTGATGATCGGAGCCGGCCAGGCGGATAAGGCCAGGGCTCGCATCGACGCGGTCCTGCCTCTCGCGCGCAAGACGTGGACGCGCTCGGCGCTCAATGCCCTTCTCGCGATGCGCCTGGGCGTGGCCCGTGACCTCGGCGAGTTCGCCGCCGCCGCGCTCCGTCAGCCGGCCTACTTCGTGTACGACTCGACGCCCGAGGCGAAGCCGCAAGGGGATGTGGACATGAGCGATCCCATCGCGCGCGGGCGAGCCACGCTCACCTTCGCGTCCGACGCCGCAATCACGCTCGATACGGCCATGCCCGCCGCGAAGCTGCTCGACTTGGCGGCGATTGCGGCGGTGCCTGTCTACCTGCGCCGCGAGCTGGCGATTGCCGCGTGGACGCGCGCCGAGCTCGCCGGGGATGCGGCGCTCGCCGACCGGGCTGCGGCGGTGGTGGCGGACGTCTCACCGGAGTTCAGGGCGGCGGCGGAGGAGTACCGGGCGACGAAGGACGAGGCCGCGAGACGGTTCGTCTTCGTGCTCGCCGCCTTGCGCAATCCCGGCGTGAGCCCCTACGTCTGGGCCGGCATGGGGCGCGGGACTCCCATCGGCCAGATGAACTACTACCAGGACAACTGGTGGTGCCATTCTTCATTCGAGAGGGCCTGGCTCACGCCGAGCGAGTCCGACGCCGACAAGCCGTTGCACGCCTTCACATGGCCGGCCGCGCCGTTCCCGGGCCCGGCGGAGCGGGCTGCGGCCGACGCCGAGTGGAAGAAGATCGACGCGGGCGGAGCCGGGCCGAGCCATCTCTCGCGCGAGGCGGTGGCCTTCGCCCGCGCGCATCCGGACGATCCGAGAGTGCCCGAGTCGCTCGCCCTCGCCGTTCGCGCAACCCGGTTCGGCCCCGGCGACGCCGACACGACGAAATGGTCGAGGACGGCCTTCACCTTACTCCACCAGAAATACCCGAATACGACCTGGGCGAAGCAGACGAAGTACTACTATTGACGCGGATCTGGCGACGCCAGGTCGAATTCCGGGATTTAGTGATCCGGATGGAAAGCGGCTCCGGGAGAAGATCGATGAACCAGCCACATCGGCTCCTCGCCGTCGCGCCAGAGGTCGCCGAGGCGGTCTCCGCCGGCAGGCCCGTCGTCGCGCTCGAATCCACGGTCATCAGCCACGGGATGCCGTACCCGGCAAACGTCGAGACGGCGCGCGAACTCGAAGCCCTCGTACGGGCCGAGGGCGCCGTTCCGGCGACGATCGCCGTGATCGACGGGCGGATCCGGATCGGACTGGCGGACGCCGATCTGGTGCGGCTGGCCTCCGGCCGCGAGAGCGTGCGCAAGTTGAGCCGGCGCGACCTCCCGATCGGACTGGCGCAGGGCGGACTCGGCGCCACGACAGTGGCCGCCACGATGATCGCGGCCGAACTTGCGGGCATCAGGGTGTTCGCGACCGGCGGCATCGGCGGCGTGCATCGCGACGCCGCGCGGACGTTCGACATCAGCGCCGATCTGACCGAACTCGCGCGCACGCCGGTCGTCGTGGTCTGCGCCGGCGCCAAGTCCATTCTCGATCTCGGCCTGACCCTGGAGGCGCTCGAGACGCGCGGAGTGCCGGTCCTCGGCTATCGGACCGACTGCTTCCCGGCCTTCTACTGCCGCGCGTCGGAGTTCCCCGTCGACGCCAGGGTCGAGACTCCCGAGGAAGTCGCGCGAATCTGCCGCATGAAATGGGACCTCGACCTCGGAGGCGGCGTCGTTGTGGCCAACCCCATCTCCGAGGCGCATGCCATGGATCCTTCCGCGATGGCGGAGGTCATCTCGTCCGCGTTGGACGACGCCAGGAAGAAGGGAGTCGCCGGCAAGGCGCTGACGCCCTTCCTCCTCGGGCGGGTGAGTGAACTGACGGGAGGACGCTCGCTCGAGGCGAACATCGCCCTCATCAGGGCGAACGCCTCGCTCGCGGCCCGTATCGCCGCCGCCCTGGGGGCATGAGAAGCCTGCCAGGTTGCCGGGCCACCCTGCCGCCATCATGGAACTCTGGCGACGGAGTCAATGGCCGGCGATCCCGTTTGACAGGCAACAGCCCAAGGTCGTAGTGTGAGCCGGCATTGTCGTAACGTTGGCGGGAATGGGCGACGATCAAGCGTGGAGAGTTTTGCGATGACGATGAATCAGCGAATCTGCGGAGGGTTGGCGGCGGTGCTTCTCGTTGTGAGTCCGGTCTGGGGACAGGTGACTCCGGCCGACTATGCCAGGTCGGAAGGTCTGCGCGAGGCCTGGATGTACCTGACGGAAAACGTCGCCGATCCCGCGGTGTGGGTTGGCGAGACCAGCGAGTTCGTCTATCGCAAGACGGTTCCCGGCGGGTTCAGTTTCGTGGTGATGGATGCGCGCACGCTGCAGAAGCGGCCCGCGTTCGACCAGACGCGCCTGGCGGCGGAGCTGAGCCGGATTTCAGGTACCACCTACACCGCCCTTCGTCTTCCCTTTACGTGCGTTGAGTTCAGCAGGGACGGGTAAGTGATCAGCTTCGATTCTCCGGTGGGTCGCGTGCAATGCACGGGCGCCGACCC
>PMKG01000221.1 GCA_003157675.1 Acidobacteriota bacterium | reverse complement strand
GCGTTGGACCTCTCGGTCGAGTCGTCTGCGGGAGACGACGGGTCGCGGCGCGGAGGCCGCGGCGGCACCGCGCTGTCGTGTCCCTCGGACGCGGAGTTCCGTGAGGTGCGGTCGGCTGGCGAGCTGCTGAATCTCTATCGCCGCGCCGCTGGTTGCTATGCGGCCCAGCGCGCCGCCGGACGCCGCTGGGACGAAGTCCGGTAGCCGGCGGGCGGCTCGCGCTCAACGCCTCCTGGCGGCGACGCCGAGCGCCTGCGCCCACCCGAGGTTGGCGAGCAGGTAGATCAGGCCGAGTTTCGCGGTCGCGAACACGGTTTCCTGCCAGTTCGGTTTCAGCCACGAGGGGCGCCAGTCGACGCCCTGCCACGGCAGCCACACGAATACGAAGAGGACGGCGGCGAGCAGCAGCAGCTGGCGCAGCGAGAGGCCGTGGCGCAGCCAGCCGCCACTCGCGACCGCGCGATAGCCGTCGCCGACGACGGCCGCGGCCAGCGAGAGCGCGAGGGAGAGGCCGAGGAACTGCAGCACGATCAGCAGATCCCGAACGCCCCGGTGCAGGATCGTGGTGTCGGCCTTGCCGAAGTGGAGCATGAGCCAGGCGTCGGTCTCTCCCTGGTGGCCGCTCCACCATGCGCCGGCATATCCGACGAGGTACCAGGCCGCCACGAACAGGGCGGCACCGAGCCACACCCCCGGCGCGCGGCGGAACGCGCGCCCGGCTACCTTCCACGGCGCCACGTCGGCACGCCAGGCCAGCAGGCCCGCCGCTTCGACCCATCCGAAGGCGAGCGTCAGCAGCGTGGCAGACGCCGCCGACGCCGCCAGCATCGCGATGTTCGACTCCGGCGTCGAGAGCAGCAGCCAGAACAGCCCGAAGAGGAGCGCGTGGCCCGCGGTGAGCCACGCGAGGATGGTGATGAGGCGTGAGATCACTTGTCCGGTCCTCCCGGCCGCGGGGCCGCAACGATCAGCGTCTGTGGTTCGCTGGAGGCCGTGGCGTCGGCCACGTACATCGCCGAGATCTGCGCCGGCATGGCCTTGAACACGCCGGGCGTCGTCACCTTGAGCAGGTAGACGAACTCATAGTGCCCCGCGCCGAACGACTCTTGGAAGAAGACGACCCGGTCGTCATGGTACTCGCGGCGGCTGCCGTCCCAGAAGGGCGCCCGGCGCTCGAGATCGTAGAGGTCCCGCTGCTGGATCGCTTCGACGCCGGCCGGCAGGGGATCCTCGATCATCAGGTATCGCCAGTCGCTCGAACCCGCTGCGTCGACGCGCACGAGCAGCAGGTCTCCCGGCTGCGCGGTTCCCGAGAACGGCGTCTCGCGGTACACGATCCGCTCCTGCACCCGAACCGGCGTGAGCGAGTAGTACTTCCGCACGATCGCCAGCTTCCTCGATCCGGTGCGCTCGGAAACCCCGGTGGTGTCGTAGTACTCCGCGAGGGCCGACCAGTAGAGGCTGCCGCCGCCCTTCTTGTGAAGGACGACGGTGTTCGTCCCCGCGATCGCTGGCGCGGTAACCACTACCGGATCGGGTTCGGTCAGCGAGGCCGGCGTGAACGTGCGCGTCGCGACCGGCGCACCGTTCACGAGCACCTCGACGGTGGAGTCGGCGCCTCCCTCGTTCCGGGCTCGCATGTAATCCAGCAGGCCGTAGAGGACCATCGCCGTCTGCTTGGTGCTCGACCACCAGGTGCCGTAGTTGCGGTTGAGCAGGAGCCAGCGGACGGCCGGCTCGAGCAGCGGGCTCTTCGGGTCGCGCGCCGCCAGCGCCTTGACGACGAACGCCGTTGCCTCGACGCTCGTGTCGCCGCTGTCCTCGAGAAGCGGGTCGTTGGGCACGCTCCACCAGGCGAGGTCGCCCTTCCGCTGCACGCTGCCGACCAGCGTCTTCGCAAGTTGGTCGCCCCGGCGGTCCTTGAGCGCGTCGAGCGCCAGCAGCACCAGCGCCTGGCCATAGGCCGACATCCCGTCGCGCCGCGCCCACGCCTCTTCGACTGCCACGGAGCCGTTCGGAGGGCGCGTCACGCTCGAGGGCAAGTGACTCGTGGTCTGCAAATCAGCCAGGACGTACGCCATGTAGGCCTTCAGGTCAGGCACCGCGCGCGGGTACCGGACGTAGAGCCTCATCAGCGCTTCGGCCCCTCTCGTCATTCTCCACTGGTCCACGCGGTATCCCGCCCGTTCCGCCTCGAGCAGACCGTAGACGGCGTAGGCCGTCATGAACGGCTCGTTCTCGTCCGTCTTCCACCATCCCCATCCGCCATCCTCGTGCTGGTAGTCATAGAGGCGAGCGAGCCCCTCCGAGACCTGTCGATCGAGCGCCTGCATCCGTTCGGTCGGCGCGATCTTCAACTGGTCGAGCGCGCGCAGGACCATCAGGTTGGGGAGGAAGCTCGAGAGCGTCTGCTCCGTGCAGCCGTAGGGATAGGAGGTCAGGAAGTCGAGCGCGCCGAGCAGCGGGCCGGCGAGCGACGGGGCCATCGAGACGCGAATCGCGCGCGCCGCCGGGTTGGCCGACTGCGGAACGACCAGTTCGGCCTTCGCGTCACCCTGACCGACGACCGACCCGGCCGCACCGAGGCTCCGCTTCAGGCCGAAGGGCAGGACGGGAATCGACACTTCCACCGCGTCGCGCTCCGCGCCGGCAGCCGCGCTTCCCGTGAAGACGGCCGTTCCCACGCGGTCCGCGACGAAACGCCAGTCGGTCCGTGCCTCGCCCGACTGGGTCGTATCCACCACCTGGGGTCGCGGCTCGGCCTGTCCCTTCGGCAGCGAGACGCCGTCCGCACGCAGCGCCACCGTGGCCGACTTGGCGGCCGCGAGGTAGTTGTGCACGATCGCCGGCACCGTGACCTCGTCGCCCTCGGGCAGGAATCGGGGCGTGACCACTCGCACGATCAGGTCCTTGGTCACCGTCGTCCGCGCCGTCGTCCAGCCGACCAGGGTGTCGGTCGTGACGGCGCGCGCGGTCACCCGCCATGCCGTCAGCGTGTCGGGATAGGTGATCTGCACCCGCGCCGTGCCGTCGGCGCCGGTCACGAGACCCCCGTTCCAGTAGATCGCGTCGGGGAAGTCCTTGCGCACCTGCTGGGATGGCCGGTCCGACTTGAAGTCGGCGAGCGCCATCGGCCGGTGGCGCTGGGCGAGCAGCAGTTGCTGCGTGCCGGAGTAGCCGACAAACGTGTAGTCCCGCGAGAACTCCGTCGTGACGCGGCTGTACTCGCGACGGTAGAAGAACCGCAGGGGATCCGGCGTCGAGTCCGGTTTGACTCCGTAGACCGCCTCGTCGATGACGCCAAGGCTCACCTGCGCCCGCACGGGCCGCCCCGCCTGGTCCTGGACCTTCACGGTGAGCATCGCCGGTTCCCTGGGTTTCGCCACCTCACGGTCGGCGGTCACCGTGACCGTCAGCTGTTTCGACACGGCCGGGACCTTGAGGCGCTTTTCCGCGCGGTAGAGGCGATCGCCCTTCAGGAAGGCGAGGTTGACGTAGATGTCCCCGATGTCCCCGTCGCCAATGGGCACCTCGACGACCGACGGTGCCTGCCGCATCACTGCGGACCAGTCCACGCGCCGAGCCTCCTTCGTGACGAGCATGGCCGCCGAGGCGGCCACGCCCTTGATCGTCAGCCGCACCACGTCGCCGGGCTGATAGCTCTTCTTGTCGGGGATGAGTTCCAGCTCCTGATCCGGCTCGTAGCCCCCCTCCTCCGAGACGTGCCCGGAAACCCACAGCGAGTCACTGTCGGTGACTTTGTGTCCGTCGGCGTCGGCTTCCGCGCTGAACCGGTAGCTGCCGGACTCTGCGGGCAGCGTCACGGTCCACTCGGCCCGCCCGTCGTCGCCCGTCGTGACCGACGCCTCGGCCACCCGCGTCACCTTCGGCTTGTCGTAGTGTCCCGAGTCGTATGTCACGCGTTCGAGGGCGACCGTGGTGTGGACGTTCGGCTGGACCACGCCGGTGTAGTCGAGCGCGGCGAGCTTCAGGGTGGCCTGGCTGGCGGGCTCGTAGGCGTAGCGGTCGGTCCTCGCGATCACCATGAAGCGGCCGACCGTCGCGTGGACGACAGTGCTGCCGGCGACCTCCCGGCTGCTGGCATCGGTCACCCGCGCCTCGATGCGCGCCGAGAAGTCGTGCCTCGCCTCGTCGCGATCGAGCGGCACCGAGATCTCGGCGATGCCGGAGCCGTCGAGGCGTGCGGTCCCCTGGACCGATTCCTCGCCGCCGTACCACCCGCTCGGCGCGTCCTCGGCCTCGTCGGGGTCCGACCAGCGGAGCGGCGAGGAGTAGGGCTGCTTGTGCACGACGTAGTGCACGATGCCGCCGGCGACCGGCTGGCCGAAGTAGTACCGGGCGTTCACCTTCGCGACCGCCTGGCCTCCCTGGATGACGAACTTCGCAGCGGGCTTGACGGCGACCTCGAACTCGGGCTTCCGGTACTCCTGGACCTCGAAGTCGCCCTGTGCCTCGAACTCGCCGCTGACGATGGATATCGCGTAATAACCGAGCGCGACTCCCTTCGCGAGCGGCAGGGTGGCTAGCACCGACCCGAACTCGTCCACCGTCGCCTTCTGCCGGAGAACCACTTTGTCGTTCGGGTCGCTCACGCTCACTTCGACCTGCTTGCCGTCGAAAGGCACGATCCCATCCCCGACCTGCCACCGGAGGACGCCCTTGATGTTGACCGTGTGGCCGGGGCGGTAGACGGGCTTGTCGGTGTAGACGTAGCCGGTGAGGTCCCTTGTCTTCTCGCCGGTGAACCAGCTGCCGGGGTCCGTCGCGGCCACCTGTTTGCCGCAGCCGACGACAGCCACGACGTTGTCCATCCGGTTCACGGGCATCGCGGCTTCGAACACGCCGTCGGCGCTCAGCGTTCCGGACGCGGCCACCTTCTGGTTGGCGATGATCTCCGCGGGGCAGCCCGACGCCGGCTCTCCCGTGAAGCGGTTCGCGGCGAACATCAGCATCTGGCCGGGGGCGGTCTTGGTCACCAGCCCGAGGTCCGAGACGACGACCACGGTGTAGGCCTTGAGGGGGGCGTTGACGGATTCGACGACGTAGACGCCCTCGCCGGGAAGCTCGAGCGGGATCTTCCGGAACTCGGCGTCGCGCACGGGCGGCAGAACTTCTCGCCACGACGTGACGAGTTGCGATCGATTGAGCAGGGGAACCTGCGCGAACTGGCGGTAGTCGAGCGGCTGGCGCAGGACGATCTGCCGCTTGGCCGCCGTCTCCTTCCTCGCCTGCCGGTAGTTGGAGCTGAACTGTCCCCGTACGAAGTGTCGGATCGTGTATCGCTGCTGCGCCTTCCAGTCGGCCAGGCGCTCGAGCCACGTGCGCTCCTGCGGGACGACCGGGGCCTCGCTGCCGAGCGTGTGCGGGTCGCGAAGTTGGGCGAAGAACTTCAGGGGATCTTCGACCCGGTAGACGCGGAAGTCGAGCGAGGTCACCTGGCGGAACATCAGCTCGACCGTCGGCCGTTCCTTCGTCGTCCACACGTGACTGCTGTACAGCGAGAACGCGGGCCGCTGGTCCGCCGCGCCGGGGGAGGCTGTGGCCACGGCGCAGAGAACGAGACTGACGGCGGTCACCAGCCCGAGCGACCGCGCCCACTGACGACGTCGCAGCGAGGTCATAGGAATACCAGCCGGAAGATGCCGACGAAGACGGGGTTGCCTTCGACCGGACGCCACCGTGGCGAAGGGTGTCGCGCGAGATCGGCCGCGCGCACCTTGCGCATCTCGCCGGGGCGCCCGCCATCCGGCCCCGTGTGATACACGATCCAGTCGCGAGCCGAGGGGTCGAACGCCGACGGCCCGACGAACACCATCAGGTGGTCGGGCTCCGCACCGGTCGCCTGGTGGTAGAAGAGCAGGTCGCCCGGATGGGCGGCGGCGAGCGAGCGTCCCGCCAGCCGCGCATTGTAGCGGATGATCGTGGCCGCGTCCGCGAATTCGGCGTATTGGTCCCCGCCCACGCGGAACAGCGGCCACGCGCCGCCGCGCGCGGGAGGGGGCTGGCGCACGTCCGGGTACGACGGCATGCCCGGAATGGCCCACTGCCGCCGCCATTCGGGAGTGTGCGCGCGAAGCGCCTCGCGGAGCGCATGGCGCACGAGGCCCGCGCAATCGGTCACGTCGGGCGTCGGGCGGTAGAACTGGGCGTCGGCGAGGGCCACGAACCACGCGCGGCAGGCGGCGCGGTCCGTCTCGTCGAGAAGGTGAATCTGCGCAGGCACGCCCGTCAGCCAGGCGGCAAGGCACGCCGCTGCGACGAGCGATGTGCGCATGGTCATCTGCGACGGGTTCGTTCGTCTCCCGTCGCCCTGGCCAGCGGATCGCGCCGCGCCAGCGCGGCCACGAGCGGCTCGTTCAGGAACGCGATCAGGGGCGCCATCCGTTCGAACTGCCGGACGACCGTGCCGTAGAAGGCGGGACTGACGGCAAACGCCGCGGGATAGTCCTTCCCGAAGATGAACTGCTTCAGCTTCAAGTACTCCGCCGCGGGGTGATCGGGCGGGTAGCCGCGGGGGACGCGCTTGAGGCCGTCACCATACACGGCCCCGACCGTCCGCTTGAACGTCGGCGATTCCACGAGCGACCGGAACCGGCCGTAGTTCGCCGCCAGGTGATCGCGCAAGGCCTGCACGTCCGGCGGCTCCGGCATGTAGACGCCGCCGACGAGCATCGCGCCATCGGGGCCGATCTCCAGGTAAAGGCTCGCGCCCCGGTGCCGGGGCAGATCGCGGTGCGGGAAGATCGCGCCCACCTGTGTCTTGAACGGCAGCTTGTTCGGGCTGAAACGCGTGTCGCGGTAGATCCGGTAGAGCGATCCGCGCGGCGACGCGACGAGATCGGGAGCGAAGGGGCGAATATCCCGCGCGAGGCGTTCGACCAGCGCGATCATCGGCTGCCGCACGTCGCGTTCGTAAGCGTCCCGGTGCTCGGCAAACCAGGTGCGGTCGTTGTGGCGCTTGAGGCCGCGCAGGAAGGTCAGCGTTCGAGGGGTGAAGCAGGGGGTGGTCGTCACGTTGGGCAGTATACTGAATTCAGGGAGCCCCCAA
>PMKG01000223.1 GCA_003157675.1 Acidobacteriota bacterium | reverse complement strand
TCGTAGGGCCAGTTGTTGGTGTAGGAGTAGTCCTTTCCTGGCCGGTTGGCGGCCGCCGCCCACGCGGCCCAGGTGAAGTACGTGGCCAGGTCGTCGAGTTCGCGGCGCTCGCGGATGTAATTCAGCGGCAAACCGGGAGCCGCCGTGGGACCAGAAAAATAGTCGCCCCAGTGACGGCGAGACGCGGCGAACGCGGCGGCCTCGATGGCCGTGAACCGGAGCGTGCCGGTCGCCGGATCGTACCGATTCTGCTTCAGCTCCCGACGCACGCCATCGGCGATCTCGGCGGCGACGCCCGCCTCGAGCGTGGCGTACGGTTGCCCGTACCGGGCCTGAGCGAGGGTGTCACGCCCCACCTCGACCGCCTCGTGCAGCGTGTCGGCGCTGAAGTCCGGGCCGAGGTACGCCCCATGACCCCAGAGCGTCCCGTGTTCCATCAGGCCGTACTTCAGGAACACCTCCTGCCCGCGCAGGATGTCGTCCGACGCGAACAGCGTGCGGCCGGAGGTGTCCTCGACGCGGTTCGGAATGGGCGGGGCGTCGGTGTAGGTTCGGACGGTGAGGTAGGACAATACGGCGAAGCCCGCGATCATCACGAGGATGACCGAGTGGCGCCACCACGGTGACAGGGAGGTGGTCTCTTCGGAGCCTGGCATGGTGGTCTTCTCCGGTCAGGGGGCGTGCGCGCACGCCCGTTACTCGTACCGCAACGCGACCGTGGGGTCGATCTTCGTCACCCGCCGCGCCGGGACGTAGCAGGCGACGAGCGCCGCCCCCACCAGGAGCAGCGTCACGCCGCCGAACGTCAGCGGATCGGTGGCCGTCACGCCGAACAGCATCGACTCCACGGTTCGCGTCAGGGCCAGCGCGCCCGCTATCCCAATCGCCACCCCGATGAGGATCGGCCGAAGTTCCTGGCCCACGATCATCCGCAGGACGTCGCCGGCGGCCGCCCCGAGGGCGATGCGCACGCCAATCTCCCGCGTGCGCCGGCTGACCGAGTAGGCCATCACGCCGAACACCCCTGCCGTCGCAAGCAGCAGCGCCGTGACGGCGAAGAACCCGACGAGGATGACGTTGAATCTCCGCGAGCCGAGCGACGCGGAATAGACGTCCGACAGTGTTCGGAACCTCGCCGGAATCTCCGGGTCGAGCTCCTGCAGGATGCCCCGCGCCGCCGACGCGACCGAGCCAGAGTCGGCATCGCTCAGCAGCGCCAGGCTGATCGCCGGGCGGGGCCGCTGGAACAGGTTCACGTAGACCGTCGGACGCGGCGGAGCGTCGAGGCCGTATTCGTGCGTGTCTCCCACGATCCCGACGATGGTCAGCAGGCGGAAGTCGCCGTCCATGTTCCCGAACTCGATCGTGTGGCCAATCGGGTCCTGGCCCGGCCACCGGCTGCGCGCGAGCGACTGGCTGATGACGGCCACGTGCGGGGAGTCCGGACCGTCGCGCTCGTCGAAGAGCCGCCCCCGAATCAGGGGGATGGCGAGCACCTGGAAGAAGCCGCGCGTGGCCACGCAGAAGTCCGCATTGCCGATGCGCGCCTTTTGCCGGAACAGCCCGCCGAGAAGCTCCTGCATCGTCTTCGGCATCTCCGCCTGCGTCATGAGCAGGAAGTTCCCGTCGGGAAGGCCGCCGTCGAGATCCATCGGCAAGCCGCTGGTCGCCCCGACCTTGCGCACGCCCGGGATCTGTTCGAGCCGGCCGATGAGGCGTGAGAAGAAAAGCGCCTGGCCCGCCTTGGCCTTGGGGTCGTCCAGCCACGGAAGCGCGACGTCCATCGTGACGATGCCGTCCACGCGAAAGCCGGGATCCACTTCGAGCACTTTCATCAGGCTGCGCCCGAACAGTCCCGCTCCGACGACAAGGACCATCGTGATCGCGATCTGCGCCGAAACGATCACCCGGCCAAGGCGCTGGCTGCCCCGCGAACCCGCCTGGCTGCGCCCGCCTTCCATAAGGCCCCCGCGCAGGTTCCCGGACGTCGCGCGCACGGCGGTGAACGCCCCGAGGCCGGCGGCGACCGCCGTGGACAGGAGCAGCGCGAACGCGAGCACGGGCAAGCTGATCGAGACGTTGTCGAGCCGTGGCAGGTTGGCCGGGGCCAGCGCCACCAGTCCGTCCACGCCCGCGAGCGCCCCAATCACGCCAAGGACACCGCCGACCAGCGAGAGCACCAGCGCTTCGGTCAGGAACTGGCGGACGAGCCGCCCGCGCGCCGCCCCGAGCGCGCTGCGAACGGCGAGCTCGCGCTCTCTCACCGACATCTGGGCGAGGAGCAGGTTCGCCACGTTCGCGCACGCGACCAGCAGCAGGAATCCCACGGCGCCGAGCAGGACCAGTAGGGCGGAGCGGGCCTTGCCGGTGATCGAGTCCTGCAGCGGAATGACGAGCCCGTCCTTCAGGAGGTAGTTGCCCTGCTCGCTCGACGCCTGGTGGATGCGCCGGGCGATCGCGCTGATGTCCCGATTCGCCTGCTCGACAGACACACCGTCGCGGAGGCGCGCGACGGCGCGGTAGTTGTGCGACGTCCGGCTCGTGTTCTCGCCCCCGAGGTCCGCCGGCACCCACAGGTCGGAATCTCCCGGAAAGCGGAACCCGGTCGGGAGCACGCCGATGACGGAAAAGACCGCGCCATCGATCTTCAGATGGGACTGCGAGAGATCGCGCGGCGATCCGAGATACTGCTTCCAGTATCCGTAGCTGACGAGCACCGTGGGGCCGGCCCCCTGCTTCGCGTCGCTCGCGGTGAAATCCCGCCCGAGCGTCGGCTGGACGCGGAAGACCTTGAGAAAGCCGGGCGTGACGCCGGCCACCGTCGTCCGCGTCGGCTGCGAAGCGCCCGAGACCGACGAGACGTTCTCGTTGTACTTGGCGATCGCCTGGAAGCTGCGGCTCTGGTCGCGGAAATCGTCGAAGTTCGGGTCCGCGAGGCGCGACGGCCTGCCCTCCGAGGTGACCTCGAAGATGGCCACGATCCGGTTCGGCTCGGGATAGGGCAGCGGCCGCAGCAGCACGCCGTAGACAACGCTGAAGATGGCCGTGGTGACGCCGATGCCGAGGGCGAGCGTGAGGACGGCGACGGCCGTGAAGCCGGGGTTCTTTCGGAGTTGGCGGAGCGCGTAGCGGCAGTCGGCGTGCACGGACTGGAGCCAGTCGCCAAGGCGTTCTTCGCGGATCTGTTCCTTCACCTGTTCGATTCCTCCCAGCTCGATCCTCGGTCAGGTCATTCTATCGTCCGCGACCCGCGCGACGCCCGGAACGGCAGGGAAGGCTGCCGACGAGGGTCGTAGATCGGCGGCGGCAGCTCGAACCGCATGCGCGGCGCATACTGCTCCCGCGCTTCCTCGAGTTCCTCCAGGATGGCCTCCGCCAGCGCCACCGGTTTGAGCACATGCGCCTCGTGGCCGAATCCGAGAATCCAGCTCCGGAGCGGGACGTCGATGGCGATCTTCATCTTGAGGACGATGGAGCCGTCGGGCCGCGGGACGATCTGCTGCGACGGGTGCCACTCCCGCTCTTCGACGTAGGGGGCGAGCCTGGCCGCGAACTCGATCTCCACCGGTTCGGCCTTTCCGCCGGCGTACATGCCGATCGAATTGCCGTAGGGCGCCGACGACACTTCCTGCACCGGGCTGAACGCGTCCTCGGTGACCTTCAGGGATTTTATCCGCTGCACGGCGAACGTGCGCATCTGGCCGTACTCGGGGACGTAGGCGAGGAGGTAGAGGCCGCCGTTGCCGAACGTCAGGCGGTAGGGCTCGACGGAGTAGGCCTTGACCTTCCCGCGCGCGAACGAGTGGTAGACCATTTCGATCCGCCGGTGGTCCATCGTCGCCCTGACCAGCGAGTCCACCGTCACCGCGTCGCCCTTCGCTCCAGCGCGCTGTGGCGGGTCCGGCTTCCAGGCGAGGATCGTGGCCAGCTTGTCCAGGTATGCCTTCATGTGCGGGCCGAGGGCCTTGCTCACCTTGGCCATGGCCGATTGGAGGTCCGTGTCGATGGGGGAGCCGCCGACGGCGGCGAGTTGCGTCCGGTTCACGTAGAAGGCGCACAGCTCGGCGAGGGTGAAGGTCGTCTCCGTGATCGCCTTCAGGGGCTTGCCGGTGAGGCGCCAGCAGTTGCGGCCGTCCACGCTCTCGGGGTAGAGCGTGAAGCCGGCGGTCTCGAGCGCGGCGAGGTCGCGCCGGATCGTCCGCTCGCACACGTCATGCGTCCTGGCCAGGGACGCGATTGTGCAGTCGGCCGATGTCGCGATGTCGATCAGGATCTTCCACTGCCGGATGATCTCGGCGTTGCGTTCGACCGTAAGGCGCCTCCAGGTTCGTGTGCGAGGAGAGAGTACACGATCCGGCCGCCGGCTCGACCGGGCCGTAGCGGCCGCTCGCTACCGCGCCCACGCGTAGGCATCGACGCGCGGATCGGCGCCCGCGCTCAGGAACCCCTTCTTCACGTCGACCATGATGGCGGCGTTCGATCCCATCGTCCAGCCGCCCGAGACCGTCAACTTGTGCCCCTTGGCGATGAGCGCCTTCTGGACCGCCTCGGGGATCCGGTTCTCGACCGAGAGGTCGCCTGGGTACATTGTGTGCGGGAACGGCGAGGCCGGGAAGGCGCGGGTGGACCACCGCGGCGCCTCGATCGCCTGCTGGACGTTCATCCCGAAGTCGAGGATGTTGACGAGCGTCTGCAGCGTCCGCATCACCTGGTCGTCGCCGCCGGGGCTGCCGAGGATCATGAAGGGCTCGCCGTCCTTCATGACGAGCGTGCTCTGCAGCGTGGACCGGGGGCGCTTGCCGGGTGCGAGCGCGTTGGCCTCTCCGGGCACCAGGGAGTAGTAGTCGCCCCGGCAGTTGAAGATCAGGCCGAGGTCGCCCATCACGACGCCGGTGCCCCACGAGCTGTGCAGGCTCGGCTCGAAGCTGACCATGTTGCGGGCCTTATCCACCACGGCGATGTAGCTCGTGTCACCGACGTGGTCGGCGTCGCCTTCGGTGGTGACCGTGACGGGCCGCGCCAGCGGCTCGGGCGTCTTCATGAACTTCGACGGATCCCCGGGGCGCAGCTCGAGCGAGGCCTTGTCGGGATCGATGAGCCCACGGCGTTCGGCGGCGTAGTCCTTCGAGAGGAGGCCGTCGAACGGGATCTTGATGAAATCCATGTCGCCCAGGAACTTCTCGCGGTCGGCGAACGCCAGCTTGAGGGCCTCGGCGCTCGTGTGGATGTAGGCCGCGCTGTTCAGCCCCATCTTCCTGAGGTCGTACCCCTCGAGCATGTTGAGGGCGAAGAGCTCGGCCGGGCCCTGGCTGGCCGAGGCGTTCTTGTAGATCTGGTAGCCGCGATAGGCGATCGACACCGGCTGCTCGACCTCCGCGGTGTAGCTCGCGAAGTCCTCGTAGCGGAACAGCCCGCCGTTCTGCTCGGAGAACGCCGCCATCTCCCTGGCGATGTCGCCCTTGTAGAAGCGGTCGCGCGCGGCGAGGAGCCCGGCGTGCCGGCCCTTGCCCGACGCGGCCTTTTCGGCTTCCACCAGGCGGCGCAGCGTCCGGCCCGCGTCCGGGTTGCGGAACACGTCGCCCGGCTGCGGCGGCTTGCCGCCGGGCCAGTAGAGCTTCATCGTGCTGGGGTACTTCTGCAGCTTGCGCGAGGTGGCGATCGACCGGGCTAACCCGGCCGGCAGCACGAACCCCTGCTCGGCCACTTCGATCGCCGGCTGAAGCACCTGTGCGAACGACATCGTCCCCCACCGGTCGATCAGCGTGAACCACGCGTCCACGACGCCCGGCACCGTCCCGGAGAGCAGGCTGTCGTTGACCGGCAGCTTGCCGCCGTTGTGCTCCTTGTACCAGTCGATCGTCGCGAGCTTCGGGGCCGTGCCCTCGCCGTTGATCGACACGACCCGCTTCGTCTTGGCGTCGTAGATCAGGATGACCGTGTCGCTGCCGTAGCCGTTCAAAGACGGATCGACCAGCGCGAGCACCGCCTGTCCGGCGACGGCGGCGTCGAAGGCGTTGCCGCCGGCCTCGAGAATGCGCACGGCCGCCTCGGTCGCCTGGGGCTTCATCGAGCTGACCGCGTAGAGACGTCCCGAGATCACGGGGCGCATTGTCCTCGTGAAAGCCGCCTGTCCCTCGGGTTCCTCCTGGGCGCGGGCTGGACCGGCGACGACGGCGGCAAGAACGAACGCGAACGCGAGCGTGCTGAGGCGGTAATGCATGGCACTCCTCGTCGGATTGGAATCAACTGGTATCGGATGATCTGCCGCGCCCGGCTCGCGTGTCAACCACAGCGGCGCTCGGCGGCACAGGACCGTGTGTAGGGCCTTCAGGCCTGCCTAAGGCAACCCTAAAGGGTCGCCCTACACCCGGAAGACAGGGCTCAAGGACAGAGGCGGGCTGCTAAGGATCAGCAGATGGAGCAGGGCTTCAGCCCTGCTCATCACCCGGCTGTCGATCGGGGGCCACCGGAGCGGCAGGCGTCCCGCGCCGGCGAAGGCGCGACTTGGCCATGCCGACGAAGGCGGACACGAGGTAGCCGTAGGCGATGACCAGGAGCGTCCAGTGCGCCTTCGCGGTGATCGCGAAGAAGAGGATGATCACCGCCAGCAGGATCTTGTACGGGCGGCGGGCCTGCAGGTCGATCGTCTTGAAGCTGCGGTACCGGATCGTACTCACCATCAGGACCGCGGGGATGAGCATCAGCGCCAGTGCCGGCAGCGCGCTGGCGTAGTCGTGCAGGCCGTAGGGGTAGACGTAGACCGTCGCGGCCGGCACGGCGGCGGCCGCCGGGATCGGCAGGCCCACGAAGTACCGCTTGTCGGTGGTCGTCTGGATGTTGAAACGCGCGAGGCGGATGGCTCCGGCCGAGACGAACACGAATCCGGCGGCCCATCCCAGGCGCCCGAGCGGCTCGAGCCCCCACTGGAAGACGAGCAGCGCCGGGGCCATGCCGAACGACACCACGTCGGCCAGCGAATCGAACTCCCGGCCGAACGCGCTCGTGCTGCCCGTCAGCCGTGCGATGCGCCCGTCCAGCATGTCGAGGAGAACGGCGATGCCGATGAACGGGGCGGCGGTCTCGAGCTCGCCGCGCATCGCATAGGCGACGCACGCGTAACCGCAGAACATGTTGCCGATCGTGAACAGGCTGGGCAGCAGGTACACGCCACGCCGGAACCGGCGCCGCTGCAGATCGGACCGCCGCCTGAGCGGGTTGAAGACCACGGGGCGACGGTCTGGAGCCTGGGCAGAGAACATCGAGTACCTTATCGGGTGCTGGCGCGCTCGCCTTCAAGAGTCGCCGGAGAGGGCAGCTCGGCGATGACCGTCTCGCCGCCCCTCACCCGGTCGCCGACCTTCGCCCTCAGCCGCGTGCCAGCCGGCAGGAACAGGTCGATGCGCGATCCGAATTTCATCACCCCAAGCCGATCGCCGGCCCGGACCTCGTCGCCAGGGTGGAGCCGGCAGACGACCCGCCGTACGAGCACGCCGGTAATCTGTCGGCAGACCACGGTCCGGCTCCCGTCGTCGATCCAGACCTCGGAGCGTTCGTTCTCCGACGTCGCCTCGGCGCGATAGGCCGCCCGGTACCGCCCCGGCCGGTACTCCACCCTCGTGACCTTGCCCGTGACCGGGACCCGGTTGACGTGCACGTCGAGAGGCGACAGGAAGACGCTCACCTGCGTCCAGTCCCCCGCCGGCGCCGCACCGACCGTCGACGGGCCTGCCACCATCACGCGGCCGTCGGCCGGCGACAGGACCAGGTCGAGGCCGGACGGCGGGTGACGCTCGGGATCCCGGAAGAACGCCGACAGCGCCACCGCCAGCAGCATTGCCACGGCGGCCGGCACCAGGAGCCGAAACCCCGCCAGGGCCAGCGACAGGATAACGGCGGCGGCCACGAACGGAATGCCGGCTCGATCGATCTTCATCGGCGCACAGGAGTAGGTCGGCCCAAGACGTCGAGAGCCGGCCATCTGACCGGCTCTCCTGGTTCCATTCCGGGGGACGCTCGCGCGGGTCAGCCTTGCGCCGCGGCCGCAGAAGGCGAAGTCCGATCCCGGTGCCGTCGGACGATCGTCTCCATCTTGTCCTTGAGCTGCAGCTTGCGCTTCTTCAGCCGCGTCAATTGCAGT
>PMKG01000230.1 GCA_003157675.1 Acidobacteriota bacterium | reverse complement strand
ACTCGCGGCAGGCTGTCGGGTTTGAAGGCGGCAAGCGCAGCGGTGCCGGCGACGGCGCCGGACGCCAGCCTGGTCAGGAAATGGCGGCGCGTTGGCATGGAGACCTCCCTTTGCACGGCCGGAGTATAGCCGAGATGCGCTGGACGGGACGCCGTTGAGGGCCATGCCGGCGGTACAATGACCGGATGCAGCTGAAAGACCGGGTGGTACTCCTCACGGGAGCGAAACGGATCGGCGCGGCGCTGGCGAAGGAGGCCGCGGCCGCCGGGGCCGACATCGCTCTGAGCTACAAGACGTCCCGTGCCGAGGCCGAGGCGGCGGCGGCCGCCATCTGCCAGCTGGGCAGGCGGGCGGTGTGCATCAAGGCCGACCTCTCCGACGCCGCCGACTGCCGGGCCATGGTGGACGAGACGGTGCGCCAGCTCGGGCGGCTCGATGTGCTCGTGAACATGGCGTCGTTGTACGCGCCGACGCCGTTCGACAACCTGACTGCCGCCGAATTCGATCGCGGCCTCTCAGTGGACCTCAGGGCAGCGTTCCTGTGTTCGAGTGCCGCCGCGCCGCACATGCGTGCGTCCGGCGGCGGGCGCATCGTGAACATCGCGGACTGGCTGCCGGCCAGCGGGCGGACCCGGTACAAGGGGTTCCTGCCGTACTACGTCGCCAAAGGCGGGGTGATCGCGCTCACCGAAGCCCTCGCGCTGGAACTGGCCGAGCACCAGATCCTCGTCAACGCGATCGCGCCCGGCCCCATCCTTGCGCCGGACGGCCTGGCCGACGATGACGTCAAGGCCGTGGAGGAGGCGACGCCGCTCGGCCGCTGGGGCGGCGGCGAAGAAATCGCGAAGGCCGTCGTCGCCCTCGTCGAAACCGACTTCATCACGGGCGAGACGCTGCGGGTGGATGGCGGGAGACACTTGCAGTAGTGACCAGTGGCTAGTGGCTAGTGGCTAGTCAGTCACACGTGACGGACCAGCCACTGTTCACTAACCACTAGCCACTACACTGATCACTGACCACTAGCCACTACACTGACCACTAGCCACTGACTACTTCAGTTTCCCCCCATTCCACCCGATAAGAAGATGAGAGGAGGTCTGCCACCCCGGATCGACTGTTCCGGAGGCGGCGGACCCCGTTTCTCGCCCCGGAGATTGACCCTGGCGATGCCAGCTGACGCAAGCGCCACACGGCTTCCCCAAGAGCCGGCGGTTCAGGAGTTCGCGCGGGCGTTCCGCTCGGCGGCCCGAGCGGTGAGCTTCTATCCGCCCTCGCACCAGGCCGTCGTCTCGGCGCTCGAGCACGTGGTGACCGCGGCGCGTGCCGCCACGGCCGACGGCTTGCTCTGCCTGACGATCCTGCCCAAGACACTGCTCGCCCGCGGCGTGCCGATCGACACGTCCCAGACTGCCGTCGCTGATGTCGCCAACCTCTGCCACCGGCATGGCGTCGGTGCCCTGAATCTGGACGGCCGCGACACCCCCGACGGCTGGCGCGCGCTCCTCACCCTCCTGGCGCAGAAGCCAGAGGACGCGCGCAGCGCGGGGGGCATCCAGCGCCAATGGAAAGCCCTGCGCCATGTGAGCCCGACCATCCTCGAGATTGACTTCGGCGCGCTGCTGCGCGGCCAGGTGGGTGGCGACTTCATCGAGCTCGCGGGCGTGATCAGCCACTACCTGGAGACGGCCGGCGTCGGCGGCTCGATTCTGGATGACCCGTGCGGCGCCCTTCGCCGGGCCATCGAGAACGCGCCGGACGACGCCCGGGCGGTTGCGGCCGTGCTGCGCGAATTGAGGGCGGCGGCCCAGCTCACCTGGACGCAGCCGGACCAGTTCGACGACGTGTTTCGCCGGGCGGCGGAGGTCGGCGAGTACCTCGGTGAGGGCATCCTGAACGGTCTCCTCGATCGCCGAGGCACCCCCGACGCGATGGTCGGCGCGGTGGACGTCGTGTCCGCCCTGGTCGAGCGGATGTCCAACTCCACGGTCTCGACGCTCCTGTCGAGGATCATGGGTGAAGCCGGCGCCGCGTCTGCGGGCCTCATCGACCTCTTCAAGCGGCTCGTCTCGGACGGCGACAGGCGCCGGGTGATCGTGCAGGAGGCGCACGACGTGGCCCTCGCAGACAACGTGGTCGGCCAGTGGGCGGAACTCGAGCGCAACCTCGAAGCGTACTCCGACCCTCAATTCGTCTCGGACGAGTACCTGAACGAGCTGCACTCGGTGCAGATCCGTGCCGAGCGCGTCGGAAAGGCGGCGGCGGCTCCCCCGGAACTCGTTGCGGCGTGGGTGCGGTCCATCGACGACGAGGCGATTCGGGAACTCGATTCCCAGCTGCTGGGGGACCTGGCGCGTCTCGAGACCGAGTACGGCCGCTCGCGCAAGGTGTTGGAGATCCTGCAGGCACACGCGCTCGAAGCCGCGGATGAAGACGACTGGCCGGGCGTCGCGCGCGCCGTCGAGTTGATCGCCGGCGTCGCGTCGGGATCGGCCGACGACATGCTGCGGCGGTTTGTCGTGGAGATCCTCCAGAAACTGTCGAAGGCGCCGCTGTCGGCGCGCGCGCTCGAGATGCTCGCCGACGCCGAGCCTCCGCTATGCGACACGCTGTCCCGCGCGCTTTCCGGCATCGGGGCTCCGCTCCTGCCCGCCATCACGGCCCGCTGGGCTGCGGATGGCGGTGCGGCCCTGCGTTCCCGCCTCGAACCGGTGGTTGTGGCGATCGGGCGGCCGGGACGCGAGTCGTTGCGGCGTCTGCTCGCGTCGGAGGACGAGCCCGCCGAAATACGCGCGGCCGCCATCCGTCTGCTCCAGCTCACGGCGGGCTCGGAACATCTGCCGGCGCTCGAGGCAGCGTTGTCTGACCCGCGAGAGGACATCCGCCGTGAGGCGTTCGCCGCGCTCGCCGACTCGTCCTCCGCGCGCGCATCCGACATCCTGGCCCGCGGCATCGCCAGGGCCGACGCCGCGACCCAGGCGGCCTTGCTGACCGGGCTCCTGGCTCTTGGCGACCGCCGGGCATTGCCCATCCTCCAGCGCCTGTTCTCCCACGTTGACCCGCGAACGGTGTCTGTGCCCGTGTACCTCTCGATGATCGCCGCCGTGGGAAGGACAGGGCGCGAAGACGCCGCGCCGCTGCTGACGACGGTGNNGCGGCGAAGTCGGCCCTCCGGGTGCTGCGCCGTCACGCGGGGGCTGTCCCGCGAGAGACACCATCCGTCGCCGGCTAGGAGGCGAAGCCTGTGGCGGCCGCCGAGGAGCGCCACCGATGATGGACAGGACGACCCGCCTCGAGCACTACGCCGACATCGTGCAGAGGCTGAGCGGCGCGCTGCGGGCGGCGAGCCTCTATTCGATCGCGCACCCGAGCGTGGACGAACACGTCCGCGCGCTCCTCGATGCGGTCCAGCGCCTGCACAAGGTCGAGTCCTCGGTGCTCATCGGGTTGATCGGCGGGGAGATCATCGCCGACGACACGCCGCTGCTCGCGATGACCTCGTATCGGGCCGAGTTCATCCGCTACATGCAGGCCCTCGGCATCAACCGCGTTCTGCTGAATCGGGGGATCACGCTGGAGGAGCTCCGGGCGTTCGTCCGCGCGGCCTCGCAGCCGAGTCCCCACACCGAGAATGGCGGGGCAGAGGCGGACGTCGACTTCCTGAAGCTCGAACATCTGCGCGCCGGCCGGATCCCCGTTGACACGACGGCGGGGAACTGGGGCTCCAGCGCGGTCACGATGCGACAGGTGTACAGCGGCTCGGTCGAGGCGGCGCGCATGATCTGGGAGAGCACCAGGATCGAGGGGGCCCCCGACGCGCCGATGGCGCACGAGACGGTCGAGCACCTGGCCGAGGCGGTCGGCACGTCGCGGGCGAAGATGATCGGGCTCACCGGGATGAAGGAGCACGACGAGTACACGTTCACCCACATGGTGAACGTGTCGATCCTCACCATGGCCCAGGCCCGGACCGTGGGCATCGACGGCCGGGAATTGCGCGCCCTCGGGTTGGCGGCCATGTTGCACGACATCGGTAAGGTGTTGACGCCGCTCGAGGTGCTCAACAAGGCCGGGGCCTTGACGCCGGCCGAACGCGCGATCATGATGCGCCACCCATTGGACGGGGCGGCCATCCTCAGGGGCGCCCGCGACATCCCGCGCCTCGCCGCCATCGTGGCCTTCGAACATCACCTGCGCCGGGACGGCAAGGGATACCCGGCCGGCGTGCAGCGCCCCACGATCAACCTCGGAACCATCTTGTGCGGGATCTCCGACGTGTTCGACGCGATGCGATCGACGAGGGTGTATCAAGCCACCTCGCCCACCGAGCGGATCATGGAGTTCATGACGCACAAGGACGGCGGCCAGTTCGACCAGAACCTCGTCCGGCTGTTCATCGACCTCATGGGTGTGTACCCGCCGTCAACGCTCGCGCGGCTCAGCAACGGCGAGGTCGGTGTGGTCGTCAGGACCGGCGGATCGGATCCCTCGCTGCCGACGGTCAACGTGCTGTTCGACCCGGCCGGCACCCGGCTGAAGGCGGCCCGGGTCCGGCGCTTGTGGGCCCGCGCCGAGGGTGAAGAAGACATCACGGTCGAGGCCGTACTCGATCCGAAGGCGTACGACGTCGATCCGATGGACTACCTGTAGCGGCCCGGGATCGAGGGACGAGGGACGAGGAAGGACCGGGTGTAGGGCGACCCTTTAGGGTTGCCTGAAGATGTTCCTCAACGACTCGATCGCCCCCGCCAGCTCCGACCGCTCGCGCGCGAAGCAGAAGCGCAGGTAGCCCTCGCCGCCCGGTCCGAAATCGACGCCCGGCACGCAGCCGATCCGTCCGGCGGCAATCAGGAACGCGGTCAGATCCCACGACGGCGACGAGAATCCTGCGACGCCCTCCTGGCCTCGAGCCGCCGCGGCTTCGAGCGTGGCCGGGTCCACCCGGGTTCTCCACTCCGGATCGAATTTCAGGAACGCATAGAACGCCCCGCGCGGCGGACGCCCGCTGAAGACGCCGCCGAGCGACTCGATCCCTCGGTAGAACAGATCGCGCCGCGACTGCAGCTCGGCGCGGAACTGCCCGACGACGTCCTGCGATCCTTCGAGGCCGGCGATGCCGCCGTACTGCACGACCGACGCGACGTTGCTCGTCGTGAAGAACAGCGCCTTGCGCACCCGGTCCCTGAGCGCCGCGTCCGACACCGCCAGATAGCCGAGCCTGAGCCCCGTCATCGCGTACGACTTGCTGAAGGTGTAGACCGGCACCGTGCGCGGATACATTCCCGGGAGCGACGCGGCCGACACGTGCTCGACGTCGAACACCACGTCCTCGTACGCCTCGTCGGAGACGAGCCACAGTCCGCGCTGGTCGGCCAGCCGCGCGATCGCCCCGATGTCCCCGCGCGTGAGCACGCCGCCGGTCGGGTTCTGCGGCGAGTTCACGTAGATGGCGCGCGTCTTCGGCGTCAGGCATGCGGCGAGCTCGTCGATGTCGAACCGCCACTCCGCCGCCTCGTGCAGCGGGTAGCGGACGACGACGCCGCGCGCCGAGAGGATGGTGCCGGCACCCGGCGGCCAGAGCGGATCGGGGATGACGACTTCGTCGCCCGGCTCGAGCAGCGCCTGGAACAGGATGTAGAGCGCGTGAATCCCGCCGTTGGTGACGAGCACCTCGTCCGGCGATCCCACGGGGATGTGATTCTTCGCGCGAAGCCTCTCGGCCAGCAGCTCCTGGAGCCGCGGCACGCCGGATGTCTGCAGGTAGTGCGACCGGTTGTCGGCGATGGCCGTGACCATCCCCTGCTTGACCGAGTCGGGCGCGTCGAAGCTGACGTCCCCCTGGTCGAGCCTGAACGGCCGCTCGACCGCGTACATCATGTCGCGGATGCGGATGATTCCCGAAAACGGCACCGAGTCGAGGAAGTGAGGCATGGGACCTGTCCGAATCACGGCTCACACGCGGTCGAGAATCGCGTTCAGCGTCTCGTGCGTGCGCCTGAGGGGGAGGTTGCTGACGTAGAAACGACGCGCGCCCAGTCCGACCATCGCACGGATCGTGCGGGCGCAGATCTCCTCCGTCGGCACGCCCGCGTCGAACTCGCGCGTGAGGCCGTCTGCCGGCACGGGGATGAAGTCGGCGAGCAGCGCCAGGGTGCGCGGCCGCGCGCTGCGGAAGTAGAACACGCCAAAGAGGCCGGGCAGGTTCGCGCCGCGCCGATCGGCCTCGTTGAGGAACCGCTCGACCGGCGCCGGGTCGTGGTGCGACACGACCTGGGTCAGGAAGAACTCGCCCGTGAAGTCGGGGTCAAGCAGGTAGTCGACCTGCCGGGCCGGATCGCGGTACGGGTTGGCCCACCCGCCGAGCGACAGCTCCGACCCGCGTGCGCGGATCTGGCGCCTCAGCTGCCACGCGTGTTCGACCGACCTCGCGGCGCCCACCCGCGCGTCGCCGCCGAGGACGACGAGCGACCCGAACCCGTGCTGCCTCGCCCGATCGGCATAGGCCAGGCAGTAGTCGAGCGGGTGCTTGCTCGTCAGGAACGGCACCACGCGCTCGAGCGGCGCATCCTCGCCCAGGTTGACGATGAGATGTCGGAGGTTGTCCTCCTCGGGCACGCCGACGGCGCTGTCGGTCAGGAAGACGAACCGTTCGCGGCGCGTCAGCGTGCGGACGGCGTGGTAGGTGTCGATCCACGCGTCCATCCCGTCGCTCGATGCAAGCTCGGCGCGCGGCGGGCGGAGCTCCGCGGCGACGACGAGCCGGTCCGAGCGCAGGGTGTCGAGGAAAAAGCTCACGAAAGAGAGGTTCCGTTTGGAGTATACAATACCGACCAATGCCACACCGCGACAGACCGATACTGGCCGCGCTGCGCGCGGTGCCCTCGATCGCCCTCGCGCCCTATCCCACGCCGATCGAAGAGGCGTCGCGGCTGCGCGCGGCCCTCGGCGGCGGCCCGCGCCTGCTCGTCAAGCGGGACGATGCGATCGCGTTCGGGTTCGGGGGGAACAAGGTCCGCAAGCTCGAGATGGTCGCGACGCTCGCGCAGGCCGAGGGCGCCGACCTGCTCGTCACGACGGGCGGCGTGCAGTCGAATCACTGCCGCGTCACCGCGGCGGTGGCGGCGCGGCTCGGCATGCGCTGCCTGATCGTCGCCAACGGTGTCCCGCCCGCCCGGCTCTCCGGCAACGCGTTGCTCGACTCGATGTACGGGGCCGAGGTGCGGTACGTCGCGACGCGCGAGGACCGGGCGCCGGCGATGGAAGAATCGGCGTCTGCCTGGCGGGCCATCGGCGGCCGTCCGTTCGTCATTCCGCTCGGCGCCTCGACGCCGCTCGGCGCGCTCGGGTTCGCGCGGGCGGTCGGCGAGATGGTCGCCCAGCTGCCCGCGCCGCCCGACTACATCTTCCACTCGACCTCGTCCGGAGGCACGCAGGCCGGCCTCCTGGCCGGCTGCCGGCTGCACCGCATCGGGACGCGCGTCGTCGGCATCAGCGCCGACGAGACCGAGGACGGGATCCGCCGGACGGTCGGCGGGATCCTCGAAGGGGTCGGCGCGATGCTCGGCCTCGACGGCGCCGGGTTCTCGGCGTCGTGCGCCATCGAGGCGGACGACCGGTTCGTCGGCGACGGGTACGGCGTGCCGAGCGACGCGTCGCGCGAGGCGCAGACGCTTCTCGCGAGCACCGAGGCGCTCATCGTGGATCACACCTATACGGCGAAGGCGCTCGCCGGGATGATCGGCTGGATCCGCGAGGAACGCATCGACGCCCGCGCCACGGTGCTGTTCTGGCACACGGGCGGGCAGGTCGGAATTTTCGCGTTATAGTCATCGTATGCCGTCGCTGACCTTCCTTGGTGCCGCGCGCACGGTGACCGGCTCGAAGTACTTGCTCGAGGTGACGGATCGGCGAGTCCTCGTCGACTGCGGCCTCTTTCAGGGACTGAAGGAACTGCGGGAGCGGAACTGGCAGCCGCTCCCGGTTCCCGCCTCCAGCATCCACGCCGTCGTCCTGACTCACGCGCATATCGACCACACCGGGTTCCTGCCGAGGCTGTGCGCCGAGGGGTTCCGCGGCCGGGTGTTCTGCACGCCGGCGACCGCCGACCTGTGCAAGATCGTGCTGCCCGACGCCGGGCGGATCGAAGAAGAGGACGCGCGCGAGGCGAACCGCCGCGGCTACTCGAAACACAGCCCGGCGCTGCCGCTGTTCACCGAGGGCGACGCGTTCCTTGCGATCTCGCGCCTGCAACCCGTCGGGTTCGATCGTCCGGTCCCGGTGACCCCCGGCGTGACGGTGCGGTTCGTCAACTCCGGCCACCTGCTCGGATCCGCGTTCGCGGTGCTGACGCTTGCGGTCGACGGCGGCCGCGAGCTGGTCTTCAGCGGCGACGTCGGCCGGTACGATCGTCCGGTGCTGCCGGATCCGCTGCCGCTCGATTGCGCGGACACGCTGCTCGTCGAGTCGACCTACGGCGACAGGACGCACGAGCCGGACCACGATGGCTCGGCGCTGGCGACGATCGTGAACGACACCATCGCGCGCGGCGGCAAGGTCGTCATGCCGGCGTTCGCGATCGGCCGCGTCGAGGAAGTGATCTACTGGCTCAAGAAACTCGAGGACGAGGGCCGCATCCCGCAGGTGCCGGTATTCCTCGACAGCCCGATGGCGCTCGAGGCGCTCAGGCACTACATGGAACGCGCGAACGAACTGGATCCTGACGTCAGGCCGGCGCGCGGCCAGGTGTCCGCCTTCGTGACGCGGCGCTTCCGGACCGTGGAGAAGTCCAGGGAGTCGCTGGAGCTCGCCTCGTCGACCCAGCCGTCGATCGTCATCTCGTCGAGCGGCATGGCGACAGGGGGGCGGGTCCTCCAGCACCTGAAGACGGCGCTGCCGAACCCGCGTAACACGATCCTGTTCACGGGGTACCAGGCCGAGGGGACGCGCGGGCGCCGGCTCGTTGAGGGCGAGCGCGAGGTGAAGATCCACGGCGAGATGGTGCCGGTGGCGGCGACGATCGCGCAGTTGCACTCGATGTCCGCGCACGCCGACGCCGACGAGCTGATGCGCTGGCTTCGCGGGTTCGCCCGTCCGCCCAAATTGACGTGCGTCGTCCACGGCGAGTCCCGGACGGCCGACACCTTCGCGGAACGCGTGCGCCGCGAGCTGGGCTGGACCGTGGCCGTTCCGGGGTACCTGCAGGCCCTGGAATTGCCCTGAGTCCTAAGTCCTGAGTCCTAAGTCCTAAGTCCTGAGTCATGAGTCCTGAGCCATGAGTCCTGAGCCGAGTGTGCCGTCCGACCGGCCCTACCTTCTCGAGCGCGTCGGCGAAATTGCCGTCGTACAGCTGTACGCCGACGGATTTGCGGCGCTGCCTCTGGACGGCAAGATCCTCGCCTGGCATCTCTACAACGCGGCCCTGGCCGGCCGCGACATCTTCTACGACCAGCGCCACGCGCACGGCCTCGAGATGCGCGAGGTCCTCGAGGAGATCCTGACGCACGCCTCGGGCATCGACGCCGCCACGCTCGCCGAGATCGAGCGCTACACCAAGCAGTTCTGGATCAACAGCGGGCCGTACAACAACCTGACCGCGCGCAAGTTCGTGCTCGGCTGCACGCCGGCGGCATTCCGGGCCTCGGCCGAGGTGGCCGTGCGGAACGGCGCGAGCTTCCCGCTCGGGAAGGGCGGGACGCCGGACAACGTGCTCGCGCGCCTCGGGCCGATGTTCTTCGACCCTGCGTGCGATCCGATATGCACCAGCAAGACGCCGGGCCCGGGCCGCGACATCCTCGAGTCGAGCGCGAACAACCTGTACGAGGGCGTGAGGATGGCCGACCTCGAAGGGTTCGGCGAGCGCTACGCGCTCAACTCGAGGCTCGTCCGCCGCGATGGCCGGATCGTGGAGGAGGTGTACAGGATCGGCGGCCGCTACGACCGCGAGATTCGCGCGATCGTGTCGCACCTCGAAGCGGCCATCGCCTGGGCGCCGGCCCCGCTGGCCGACGCGCTCACGGCGCTGGTGGCGTTCTATCGGAGCGGCGAGGATGCCGACCGCGTGGCCCACGACATCGCGTGGGTGTCCGCCCCCGCGTCGATGGTGGATACGATCAACGGCTTCATCGAGGTCTACCTCGACGCGCGCGGCTCGAAAGGGGCGTGGGAAGGGCTCGTCTTCTACGTGAACCACGACAAGACCGAGGCGATCAGGACGCTGGCCCGCGAGGCGCAGTGGTTCGAGGACCACATGCCCTGGGACGCCGCCTACCGCCGGCGGGGCGTCACCGGGACCACCGGCCACGCCGTGGAGGTCGTCGTCGAAACGGGCCACGCCGGGCCGGTGACGCCGATCGGCATCAACCTGCCGAACGACCAACATGTTCGCGAGCGCTACGGCAGCAAGTCGGTCTGGCTGTCGAACGTGTCCGAGGCCCACGAGAGATCCACGCCGTCCGTCTTCCGGCGCGAGTTCTCGTGGACGCCGGAGGAAGCAGAGCGCGCGGAGCAGTGGTCGGCGTTCACCTCCGAGCTGACCACCAACATGCACGAGGTGATCGGCCACGGGTCGGGCCGCATCGAGGAGCGGCTCGGCGGCAACCCCCACGTCTTCCTTCGGGAGCACTTCTCGGCCCTCGAAGAAGCTCGGGCCGACCTGGTGGGGCTCTACTTCCTGGCGGACTCGAAGCTGGTCGATCTCGGCCTGGTCCCGGCCGAGAGCCGCGACGACATCGTGCTGGCTGGCTACGAGGCGTACTGCCGAAACGCGCTGGTCCAGCTGCGCCGGATCCGCCAGGGGTCGCAGATCGAAGAAGACCACATGCGCAACCGCCAGCTCGTCGTGCACTGGCTCATCGCCAGTACGACGGCGATCGAGGTGCGGAAGCGCGAGGGCCGGACGTTCTACGTGCTGATTGATGCCGTGGCGTTCCGCGAGGGCGTCGGGCGGCTGCTCGCCGAGGTCCAGCGCATCAAGGCCACGGGCGACTACGCGGCCGCCCGGGATCTCGTGGATGCCCACGGCGTGCACTTCGACCCGGCCCTCCGGGATGAAGTCGTCGCCCGCGTCGAGAAGCTGAACCTGCCCTCGTACACGGGTTTCGTGATGCCGCGTTTGGCGCCGGTGCTGAACGACGCGGGGGGGATCGCCGACGTCGTCGTCTCGTACCCGATGGACCTCACCGCGCAGATGCTGGAATACTCCGGCAAGGCCGTTCTGTGACGCGANNCCGCGGCGCCGCCGCCGGCCGTCCCGCGTTTTGCCATCATCCGAGCCGAGGACGCGCGCGCCGCCACCGCCGATGAGTTGCAGACGCTGACGACGGCCGCCGCGTCGGACCCGGCGCCGCTGCAGGCCGTGGCGGTGCGGGCGCTCGGCCGGCTCGAGCGGCCGGACCTCACGACGACGCTCGTGCCGTTCCTCGACCAGGCGAACGCCGCCGTGCGCGCCGAGGCGGCCTGCGCGCTGGCGCAATCGGCCGGCGGCGATGCGACCGCGGTCAAGGTCGCCCGCGAGGCGATGATGCGGCGGCTGGTGGGAGAGCGCGACGCCGACGTGAGGGGGGCGCTGGCCGAATCGCTCGGCCGCCTGCCGATCGAGTCGCCGGCCGTCGCGGTCGAGACCGAGAAGGTCCTGGTCGAAGTCGCCTCGCGGACCGAGGTCACCCACCGCGTCGGCAAGTCCTCGGCAGGGCCCACCATCATCGGCCTCACGCTGACACCGACGAAGGTCGTGGCCGTGCCAACGCCGGCGCTCATCGGCGCCCTGCGCGGCCTGGAGACGTTCGCCCGCGGACGCGCGCGCGCCCGGCAGGGCCTCATGCCCGAGACGGTCGCCTTGCTGAGGACGATCGTCCTCGCCAACCCGCAGTCGCCGCCTCGGGCCCGGGCGCTCGCGCTGCTCTGTCTGCTGCCGGTCAACGCCGCGGACCAGGATCTCGCCATTCGCGCGCTCGACGACCCCGACGTCCAGGTGCGGCGGCTGGCGGTATCGTCGTCAGCGGCCGACCTGCCGACGCTGCTGCGAGGCCTGAAGGACCCGGCGTGGGTGGTGCGGTACGAGGCGCTGCTGCGGTATGGCAGGCGGTTCCAGGCCACCGAAGGATGCGAGCCGATCGTGAACGCCATCGGCGCGAGGGTCGACCACGAGGCGCTGCTGGCCATCGACCTGCTCGGCGGCCCGTGCCGCCCTGGGGACCATGCCTTCGAGACGCTGCTGGACCTTGCCGCCGGAGTGGGCGAAGGCGACTGGCATCGTCCCGCGCACGCGATCGTGGCGGCCGTGAAGTCGTCGCCCGAGCGAGCGCGCCCGATGCTGCCGAGGTTTCTGTCCGCCGCCGACTGGCACACCCGGATGTACGCGGCCCGGGCCGCCGGCGGCCTTCGCGACGCCGCGGCGCTCGGTCGGCTGGCCGCGGACGCGAACGACAACGTCCGCGAGGCGGCCATCGCCACGCTCTCGACCGTGGCCGGACACGAGGCCGATTCGGTGTACGTGTCGGCGCTCGGCGCGGCCGACTTCCAGCTCGTGATGACCGTCGCGAAGGCACTCTCCGGGAGCCCGGACCGGGCCACGGTCGTCCCGGCGTTGCTCGCGTCGCTCTCGCGCCTCACCGCGCTCGCGAGCGATACGTCGCGCGACCCGCGCGTCGCGATCCTCGAACGGATTGAGGAGCTGGGATCACCGGAGGAGGCCGATCAGCTGAAACCGTATCTCGGAGATTCCGACCCGCGTGTCGCCGGCCTCACCGCACGAATCCTGACGAAGTGGATGGGCCGTGCGGTCGCCGCGACGCCGAGGCCGCGTACCGCTCAGACCTTCACACTGACCGACGCGGACCTCGACCGGCTCTCGCGCACGGTGGTCAGGTTCACGATGGCGAGCGGGCGGCAGTTCGAAATGCGGTTCCTGTCGGACCTGGCCCCGGTCTCGTCGGCCCGCTTCGCCGAACTGGTCGGCCAGGGGTACTACAACGGTCTGACGTTCCATCGCGTGATCCCGGACCTGCTCCTGCAGGGCGGGAGCCCCGGCGCGAACGAGTACTCGGGCGGGAGCCGCTACTGGAGGGATGAAGTCGGGCGCACCTCGCAGACGCGAGGCACCGTCGGCCTGTCAACGCGCGGCCGCGACACGGCCGATTCCCAGATCTACATCAACCTGGTGGACACGCCCCGGTACGACCACGAGTACACGATCTTCGGCGAGGTGACGAGCGGGATGGACGTCGTGGACGGCATACTCGAAGGGGACGCCATACGGACCGTGGAGCTGGTGTCTTCGAAGACGAAGAAGTAGACCGGCTCAAGGCTCAGGCTAAGAGGCTCAAGGCTCAGGACTCAGGACCTACCACGTGTCCCTCGGTAGGCCGTCCCCTTCAGGGGCGGCGCTTGAAGACGAGGCCACCTGATGGTGTTTCTCACGAGAGAAGAAGCAAAGCGTTGGTGCGAGGCACGAGGGCTGAAAGTCACCGCCGGTCGCTATCTTCACTACGAGCCTGACGGTCAGCACTGCATCACCGTCGGGCTTGAAGACAGGCCGTCACGTGTTATTGCCTTGGCCGACTATCTCATGCCCACGTGGGAGGAGGCGCCCTTCAACGGGGCGCTCTTGTGGATCAGGGAGCGGGGAATCTGGGGGGATTTCTCCGAGAACACCGGGGCGATGATCGTCGAGCAAATGCGACGCGGCAAAGGCGAGCAGGAGCCCCTGGATAGACGCCCGGGGCATCTTTTTCGATCTGAAGAACTCGTCGAGATGCACTCCTATTTCGTGATTCCGCTGCTGTTCGGTTGGGACGCCTTCCTGGTGCCTGAAAGTCGCGACTACTTCGTGTTCGCGAGCCACGATGGCGTGGCAGCAGTGGTGAGCCGAACGGTGGAGATGGCCGAAGAGCTGCGCCAGCGCCTGCGGGACTGGAATCCACAAGAGGATACGAGCTGGTACCCGCGATTCGTTGAGTCGTTGCCGCGATTCGGGATAGCGGCAACAGGGGCGGGACGCCTCGCGTGTCCGGCAACCCTAAAGGGTCGCCCTACCGAAGACGGCGTGACACCGCCGCCAACCGCAAGTCGCGGGCCGCGAGTCGGGCGCCGCGAGTCGGGCTAGGCCGTCAGCCTTCAGCCGTCGGCCCTCACGCGACAGCGGGTTCCAGCATCGTGATCGTGCCCTTGGACGCGTCGATCTCCACGTCGAGTCCCTCGGGAATCGTGAACTGCCGGTCGATGTGGCCGATCATCGCGCCCGACCAGGCCGGCACGTTCAGCGGCTTGATGTGGTCGCGCAGCACCTCTTCGAGCGTCAGCGCCCCATAGCCCTCGCCCGGCAGGCACTTGGTGCAGTTGCCGAACACGACCCCGCGCAGCCGGCCCAGGATGCCGGCAAGCGCGAGCTGCGTCAGCAGGCGATCGACCCGGTAGATGTTCTCCTCGACTTCCTCGATGAACAGGATCGCGCCGCTGAAGTCCGGCAGATAGCCCGTCCCAACGATGCCGGCGAGGACGGTGAGGTTGCCGCCGAGCAGGCGGCCGCGCGCCACGCCGGGCGTGATCGTCTGGATCCGGTTCTCCGTCTGGACGAGCGTGTCCTTGATCTCGTGGACGTTCTCGAAGGTCACCGCCTCGGCGCCGAACAGCACGCGCTTGAAGCAGTCGAGGTTGAAGCTGTTCCAGGTCGAGCCGGCCATCGGCCCGTGGAAGGTGATGAGGCCGGTGCGCGCGTGCACCGGGAGCAGCAGCGCGGTGAGGTCGCTGTAGCCGATCAGGATCTTCGGGTTCTTCGCGATGGTCGCGAAGTCGAGCTGCGGAAGCAGCCGCGCGCAGCCCCAGCCGCCGCGGAGCGCCATGACGGCGTTCACCGTCGGGTCCGCGAACAGCTGGTTCACGTCGTGCGCGCGGTCCTCGTCCTTGCCGGCGAGGTAGCCGTACCGATCCGCCAGGTGCGGCGCGGGCCGGGCCTTGAGGCCCAGCGCCTCGATCACCTCGACGGCGACTTCGATCTTGACCGATTCGAACGTCGCGCTGGCCGGGTCGATGAGGCCGACCGTGTCGCCCGGCTTCAGGCGCGGCGGCTTCACGACCGGCGAGCCGCCGGTACGCGTCTGGCTGATGGCCGTTCCCGCGGCCGCCGAGGCCAGAGCGACCGCGCCGGCCATCTCGAGAAAGTGACGTCTGGTCGCGCCCATGCGGCCCTCCGTTCGGGTATCAGGCAAACGTCGATCGGACCCGTGCCAGGACGGCGTCGGCGCGCCCGTGCGCCTCGCGCGCGAGATCGTCCGTTTCGGTGCGGCACGCCGCCTTGAAGGCGTCGTCTTTCACCGAGCCGAGGTTGATGAGGACGTTCAGCACCGCGCCCTCGACGCCCGCGCGTCCCATCAACGCGGCGACGCCGGCGTCCGAGGCCGAGTTCCTGTTGCCCTTCGCGGCCACCAGGCCCGCGAGGTCGATCGCCTCGAGGCACAGCGCCGCCGTCGCAAGCGGGACGCGCGCGGCCAGCTGGTAGCCGGCCTCGAGCGCCTCATCGCGGGCGGCCTGCTCCTCCGGCGTCCCTTTCGGCATCCGCATGGCGGCCATCGCAGCGTTGAATGCCTCCGTGTCCTCGTCCACGGCGCGGAGCAGCCGGTCCTTCAGGGCCTGGCCGCGCTCGGCGAGGGCAGCCAGTTCGGCCCACGCCGCGTCGTACCCCTTCTTGCCGACGGTGAGGTTGGCGACCATCGCGGCGAGGCCCGCGGCCAGGCTGCCGGCGAGCGCCGCCACCGATCCGCCGCCAGGCGCCGGCGACTCCGACGACACCTCGTCGACGAAGCGGTCGACGGCCATCGAGACCAGCGGGCCACGCGCGCGGAACTGGTAGTCGATCACCTTCTTGTCCGGATCGAACGGGGCCAACTGGTCGAGGCCGAGCGAGCGGACGGCGGTCTCGATGATTTCACGCTCGGGGACGCCGGTCGATTTGCCCTGCTTGTGCAGGTAGAACTTCCCGGCGTCCAGGAGCGGCTGGAGCGGCATCAGGCCGACCAGTTCCGACCCGGTGACGATCAGCCCGAGCTTCTCGGCTTCCTCGCGCGCCGTTTCGAAGACGACGTGCAGCGGCGTGGTCTTGTAGTTGATCAGGTTGATCGAGACCTGCGCCTGCCGGTACTGCTCGATGTACCAGCCGATCGCCCGGACCGCCTTCAGCCGGCCCGGCCGCTTCACCTGGCGGCCGTGCTCGTCGAGGATCGGCTGGCCGGCGGCATCGCGCGCCACGCGACCGTTCTCGCGGATGTTGAGCGCGATCTCGTTGGCCAGTTTTCGGTCGCGCGTGTTGAGGTTGACGTTGTAGGCGATGAGGAACTCGCGCGCGCCCACTACCGGCGCGCCGAACTTCGGGTCGAACCGCGCCGGCCCGGCGTCGGGCGCCCAGGCCGGGTCCTGCAGCTTCCGCTCGAGCGCCTCGTACTCACCGGTCCGGATGTTGGCCAGGCTGCGCCTGGCCTCGGACGTGGCCGCGTACTCGTAGAAGTAGACCGGGAGCTGCAGGTCGTCGGCGATCCGGCGGCCGAGGTCGCGCGAGATCTCGACGCACTCGTCCATCGTCACCTCGGACACGGGGACGATGGGACAGACGTCCATGGCGGCCATCCGGGGATGGGCGCCGTGGTGCTTCGCCATGTCGATCAGTTCGTACGCCTTGCGGGCCGCCTTGAGCGCGGCGTCCGAGACGGCGGCCGGCGAGCCGACGAACGTGAACACGGTTCGGTTGGTATCGGCGCCGGGATCGACGTCGAGCAGCTTGACGTCAGCGACGCCTTTGATCGCGTCCGCAATGGCATCGATCACGGCGCGGTTCCGGCCTTCGGAAAAATTCGGGACGCATTCGACGAGCCTGGCCATCAGTGCCTCCGGAAGAGGTAGTCAGGGTACCACTTCCGGGCCCTGGTCGGACAGATCGGGGCGCGTTGTCCGCCCGGTGGCTTTGTGGTAACGTCTCAACCCTGTGGCCGGGCCGACGTGTCGGCGCCAGCCGCCTCGGCACTCCCAATCGATCGCCGTCCCCAAGCGCATCCGCAATCTGCGCGACGTCCGACTGCCGAACGTGCCGGTGACCAGACGAGGCGCCGGCGCCCAACTGAGCCCGCCCGGAGGCGATACACACGATGAAACCACGATCCGGTCGGCTGGTCGTCCTGTGGGTGAAGTGAGCGGGCCATGGTCCTGGTCAAGAAGGTGAGAAAGCGCGGCGGCGCGTCCGGCCTGGGGAGCCCATCCCGCGCGACCTCGTCGCTGCGCCCGGTGCTGGTGGAGAAGGATCCGCCGTGCGCCCACGCCTGCCCGTGCGGCACCGACGTGCGCGGGTTCCTGAAGGCGCTCTCCGGCGGCGGCCGCCGCGGCCTGAGCGAGGCGCAGGCGATCGAAGAGGCGTTCTACATCATTGCCGACAGAAACCCGCTGCCCGCGGTGTGCGGGCGGCTGTGCCCGCACCACTGCGAGACCGGCTGCACGCGCGAGGCCTACGATGGCGGCGTGTCGGTCAATCAGGTGGAGCGCGCCATCGCCGAAGCGGCGATCAACGCGTCTTGGCCGCTGCGCCCGATCGACGACGGCGTGGACGACGGGGCCGAGCCCGAGGCGGTCACCGTGATCGGCGCGGGCGCCGCGGGGCTGTCGGCCGCCTACCAGCTGGCCAGGCGGGGATACGAGGTGACGCTGGTCGACCCGCGCGACGAGGCCGGCGGCGAGCTGCGCTACGGTATCGAGGCCGACCGGCTGCCGCGAGCCGTGCTCGACGCGGAGGTGGACCGGATCCTCGCGCTCGGCGTGACCTTCGTCGGCGGCGCCGACCTCACCGAGTTCGAATCGGCCGAGCCGCGTGTGCTCAAAACGAAGATCTACGAGGGCGGCGCTCCGGTTGCGACCGGGGCGATCGCCGCGGCGACCCACTTCGGCCGCCACGCCGCCGGTCTCCTCGACGCCGAGATCCGCCGCGCGGCCGCTCCCGAGCCGCCGAGATTGCAGCCGGTGGCGAAGGAGCGCATCATCCTCGACCACTTTGCGCGGGTCGAGCGCGGCGCGACGACCGGGGCGACCTGGCCGCCCGCCGAGGCGGTCCACGAGGCGCAGCGGTGCCTGCAGTGCGGGTCGTGCGTGGAGTGCGACAACTGCTGGAAGTACTGTCCCGACCAGGCGGTCATCAGGCCGCTCGAGCCGGGACAGCCCTATCGTTTCAAGCTCGAGTTCTGCCAGGGCTGCTCCAAGTGCGCCGAGCAGTGCCCGACGAGCTATATCGAGATGCGATAGCAGGGACGAGGGACGAGGCGGGACCGTACGTAGGGCGACCCTTTAGGGTTGCCGAGGTTCGGCGACAGGGAAATGACTGTGCTGCCGAGGATCATCAGATAGCGCAGGGCTTCAGCCCTGCGCGCCGGTGACAGGGACGAGTAACCGATATGTCCGACGAGAAACGTTCCACCCCGAAGCTCGACGACCTCGAGAAGGGGCCGTGGCCCAGCTTCGTCAAGGAGCTGAAGCGCGCCGCCGAGACGAGCCCGATGGCGGGCGACCTCCTCGGCGTGCTCGAGTTGTCGTACGAGGACCGCGTCGGCCACTGGAAGCACGGCGGCATTGTCGGGGTTCGCGGCTACGGCGCGGGCGTCATCGGCCGGTACTCGGACGTCCCCGAGCAGTTCCCCGAGGTAGCGCAGTTCCACACGATGCGCGTGAACCACCCCGCCGGCTGGTTCTACAAGACCGACGCGCTGCGCAAGGTGTGCGACATCTGGGAGAAGCACGGCTCGGGCCTCACGAACCTGCACGGCGCGACGGGCGACATCATCCTGCTCGGCACGAAGACCGAATCGCTCGAGCCGGCATTCGCCGAGCTGACCGAGAACGGGTTCGACCTCGGCGGCTCCGGGTCGGTCATCCGCACGCCAAGTTGCTGCGTCGGCCCGGCGCGCTGCGAGTGGGCGTGCTTCGACACGCTCGCCCTCACCTACGACCTCACGCAGCACTTTCAGGACGAGATCCACCGGCCGTCGTTCCCGTACAAGTTCAAGATCAAATCGTCCGGCTGCCCGAACGACTGCGTGGCGGCGATCGCGCGGGCCGACCTCAGCGTCATCGGCACCTGGCGGGACGAGATCGCGGTGGACCAGGAGGCGGTCGGCGCCTACGCGGCCGGCGGCCTCGACATCCGTGCCAACGTCTGCGACCGCTGCCCGTCGAAGTGCATGACGTGGGACGGTGCGACGCTGGGGATCGACAACGGCGCGTGCGCCCGGTGCATGCACTGCATCAACGTGATGCCGAAGGCGCTCCGCCCGGGTCGCGAGCGAGGCGCGTGCATCCTCATCGGGGGCAAGGCGCCCATCGTGTCGGGCGCGATGCTGTCGTCGGTGCTGGTCCCGTTCATGAAGATCGAGCCGCCCTATACCGAGCTGAAAGAGCTCATCGGCAAGATCCTCGAGCTGTGGGGCGACGAAGGCAAGAACCGCGAGCGGGTGGGCGAATACATCCAGCGCATCGGCCTTGGCAGCTTCCTCGAGGCGATCGGCCTTGAGCCGAAGCCCGAGATGGTGAAACACCCTCGCGAGAACCCGTACGTGTTCTACGAGGAGTATTTCGAGGAAGAAAAGTAGGGACGGCCCTCGTGGCCGCCCGTGACAGGTATCGAACCATGGCCGACACGACGCCCAGGCGCAAGACCGATATCGGTCCGCCGCACTACGAGCAGTTCCTGCCGCCGATCGTCAAGGCGAACTACGGGAAGTGGAAGTACCACGAGATCCCGCGCCCGGGCGTGCTCGTCCACGTCGGCGAGACCGGCGATCGGCTCTACACCGTGCGCGCCGGGTCGCCGCGGCTCCTGAGCGTGCAGACGATCCGCGAGATCTGCGACCTCGCCGACAAGTACTGCGACGGCTACCTCCGGTTCACCAGCCGCCACAACATCGAGTTCCTGCTGACCGACCCGGCGAAGGTGGACCCGCTCATCGCCGACCTCGCCGCCGCGGGGTTTCCCGTCGGAGGCATCGGCCACGCCATCTCCAACATCGTCCACACCCAGGGCTGGGTGCACTGCCACTCGGCCGCGACCGACGCCTCGGGCATCGTCAAGGCGCTGATGGACGAGCTCATCGGTCGGTTCACGTCGACGGACCTGCCCGGCAAGCTGCGCGTCGCGCTCGCCTGCTGCGTCAACATGTGCGGCGCCGTGCACTGCTCCGACATCGCCATCCTGGGCGTCCACCGCCGGCCGCCGAAGGTCAACGACGAGCGGCTGGCCAAAGTGTGCGAGATGCCGACCGTCGTCGCGTCGTGCCCGACGGCCGCGATCCGGCCGGTGCGGAAGGACGGGCGGGAATCGGTGGAGGTGGCCGAGGAGCTCTGCATGTTCTGCGGCAACTGCTACACGGTGTGCCCGGCCATGCCGCTCAACGACCCGCTCAACGACGGCGTGTCGATCTGGGTGGGCGGCAAGGTG
>PMKG01000444.1 GCA_003157675.1 Acidobacteriota bacterium | reverse complement strand
ACGACGCTGCTCGCGCAGGTGGACGCCTCGATCGGCGGCAAGGTCGGCATGAACCTCGCGGCCGGCAAGAACCTGGTCGGCGCCTTCCACTCGCCGCTGCTTGTCGCCACCGACCCGTCGGTGCTGCGGACGCTGCCGCGGCGCGAATACCGGGCCGGCCTCTACGAGGTGATCAAGTACGGCATGGCGTGCAGCGACGGCCTGTTCAGGCGCCTCGAGGCCGCCGCGGCCCACCTGGCCGATCCCGACACGGCCGCGATCGCGCCCATCATCGCGGAGTGCAGCCGCATCAAGGCGGAGATCGTGTCGGCCGACGAGCGGGAGGCCGGGCCGCGCCGCGTCCTGAACTTCGGCCACACGGCCGGCCATGCCGTCGAAGCGGCCACCGAGTACCAGCGGTTCCGCCACGGCGAGGCGGTGGCGTGGGGCATGCTCGTGGTCTCGCAGGTGGCCGTGTCGCGGGGCCTGCTCACCGCCGACGCCGCCGCCGCGCTTATGGCGCTCATCATGAAGCTCGGCCCTCTGCCGCAGGTCGCCGACCTGGCCGCCGGCGACCTGGCCGCACTGATGCGGCGGGACAAGAAGGTCGTCGACGGGACGCTGCACTTCGTCCTGCCGACCGCCATCGGGAAGACGGCGATCGTCGACGACGTGACCGAGCGGGAGGTCATGGACGCGCTGGCCCGCGTCGGGTTCACTGCGGGCGGAACGGCCGACTAGCGGCGCCGGATCAGCGGGAGAGCGCGGGCCCCGTCTCGAGGTGCAGGTGGTGCGGCAGGAGACGGTCCCCGTCCGACAGGATGACGGCCCGCTCGATGCAGTTCTGCAGCTCCCTCACGTTGCCCGGCCACCGGTAGGCCCTGAGCTTCTCGTCCGCCGCGTCGTCGATCGCCATCACCGGCTTGTTCATCTCGCGGCAGAACCGCTCGACGAAGTGGCGCGCGAGCAGCAGGATGTCCTCCTGCCGCTCGCGGAGCGGCGGGATCGTGATCGGGAACACGGACAGCCGGAAGAACAGGTCTTCGCGGAACTGGCGATTCGCCACGGCGGTCCTGAGATTGCGGTTGGTCGCCGCCACCACCCTGACGTCCACGCGGATGGTGGCGATTCCGCCCAGGCGCTCGAACGACCTGGTCTCGAGCACGCGCAGGATCTTCGCCTGGAGCGGCAGCGGCAGGTCGCCGATCTCGTCGAGGAAGATCGTGCCGCCGTCCGCCACTTCGAACTTCCCCATCTTGCGGCCCGCCGCTCCGGTGAACGCGCCCCGTTCGTGGCCGAACAACTCGGTCTCGAGCAGCCCCTCCGGGATCGCCGCGCAGTTGATCGCGACAAGCGGCCCCTGGCTGCGCGGACTGAGCGCGTGCACCGCGCGGGCGAACAGCTCCTTGCCCGTGCCGCTCTCCCCTTCGAGGAGCACCGTGACGTCGCTGCCCGCGGCTCGCTGTACCGCCAGCGACACCGCCTTGAGCGACGGCGCGGAGCCGACGATCTTCGGCAGGCCCCGCCGCGCCCCCAATTCCTCCTTGAGGAAGAGGTACTCGGCCACCAACCGGCGCTGCGCGACGGCGCGGTCGACGAGCAGCAGCAGATGGTCGGGGTCGACCGGCTTGGCGAGGAAATCGAGCGCCCCCTGCTTGATCGCCGCCACCGCGTCCTGGATGCTGCCGTAGGCGGTCATCACGATCACCGGCATTTCGGCGTCGTACTCCTTCGCCGCGCGGATGACGCCGAAGCCGTCACCTCTCGGCAAGCGAAGGTCGGACAGGACGACCACCGGCCCGGTGGTCCGCATCCGCTCGACGGCCTCCGGCTCGTCCCTGGCCTCGACAACGGCGTGGCCGTGGGATTCGAGCGTCCGAGCCAGCATCGCGCGCAGGGAATCGCGATCTTCGACGATCAGGATGGGCGACCGGGTGACGGGCTGAGGCATCATTGGGCTACACGTGTGCACTGTGCGTATCGGTCGTTGGCCCTGTCCGCTGCAGCCGACTTGCGGCCTGCGGCCTGCGGCCCGCGGCTTGCGGCTTGCGGCCGTGCTTCGCGACGCACGTGACACGGCCGCCAGCCGCCGATCGCAAGTCGCGAGCGTGCTCGACACTTCGCAAGACTGCATGATTGCCCGATTCTCACCTGACCTCGGTCCACGAGAGCACGCGTGGGAGCGCGATGCCCTGGGCCGTCGTCACCCGCGCGACGGCCGCCTCGACGACGCGCCTCGTGTCCGATGGACCGAACGCCTCCGCCCTCAACAGGATGATTCCGGCACCGGGATTTCCCGACGCCACGCCGTCACGTCCAGGGTCACCGTCGTTCTCGGACGGGTCGTCCCCCACGAGCACGACGACGTAGGTGGCGGCCTGGCCGGCAGTAGCGGAGTCGACCGGGCCGTAAGCATAGGGCCGCCACCGCGGGTTGTTCGGTCCCCACGGCCGCTCGGCGGTCACCGACGCGCACGCGGCCGCCGAACAGGCGCCGGCGGTCCCGCACGTCGCGAGGTTCGCCACCTGGTCCGGCGTGAGCGTCCGCCCGCCCAACGGAACACGGGACGTCGACGCGGGTCCGTCGACGCGCGACGACGTGATCGCGCCCGACAGGACCAGGTTCCAGTCGGGGGCGTCGACGAGGTCGGACGCCGCCCGTTCGATCGCTGCCTCCGCCGCCGCGAGCGCGATCCTGGCGTCGCGCTGACGTGATGCGGCGAGCACGTCGGAGGAGGCCAGCAGGACCGCCGCCGCGGTCAGCGCCAGGAGGAGCGTCATCCCGAGCAGCACGACCACCAGCGCGCTGCCGCCCTCGTGGTCAGCGTCCGATGTGGAGCGTGCGCGGCACGACATCGATCGTCACCTGCCGGTCGGGGACCCAGCGCCACGGGTGGCGAGCCGCCCCTGGATGCACGAACAGGCGCACGTCACCCCCTCTCACCGCCGGCGACGAGGCCTCGAGCCTGAGGATCAGCTGCACCTCACGAACGCGGAACAGGTCGGCGTCCACCCGGCTCGGCGCCGCCGCATCCGGACACCACGGCCCGTCGGTCAACAGGCCCGGCGGCAGCGGTACGAGATCGGTTCCGCCATCCAGCACCGCCAGCCGGCTCTGCTGGCGTCCGTCGCTCAGGAGGAACGTGCAGTTCTCCCCGGCGGGCCATTCGTCCCGCGGGTCGTCCATGCCCGGCGGCGGGGGCGTCGGCCCATAGGTGGCGCGGCCCGTCGGCGATCCCGGCGAATCCAGGCGCGGCGGCTGCGGGTCGCCGAACATCCGGACCTCGAAACTGGCCACGTGATCGACGAACGGCAGCTCGGAGGTTCCGCCGTTGCCCGACACGAGCTGCACGCCGTCGGCCGTCGTCCCGGCCTTGAGGTAGTAACTCCCGATAGTCACGGGAACCAGCCACGCTCCAGCCTGGAACCCCCGGCCGGACACGGCTCCGCGAGCCTGGAGCTGGAGGGCCGACCCGGAGACCGACGTCACGTCGAACAGGTCCGCCTGCCCGCCTCCATCGACGAGCAAGACGACGTCGCCGGCGCGGACGCCGCACGCCGGGTCTCCAGTCGGGCAGCCTGGCGAAGCCGCAAGTTCGGCCACACCAGCCGACGGCACGAACCCCGCCGCCAGCGCCACGGCCGCGCCACGCGGCGCCGACGTGAACACGGTGATGGCGTCGGTCCTGGCCGTTCCCGGCGGGTCGCCTCCCGGCCCGACGATGGACGGCAGCACGCAGGGAACGACCGCGCCAACGGGTCGGCCGAACACTCCGGTGACCGGCCCCGCCCCGGCGGTCGCCAGGTCCGCCGACACGGCTTCGGACACGGCCCGCAGACGCTGCTCGAGATCGATCGTCTCCGCGCCCGCGCCCGACACGGCCCGGCCCATGCTCACCACCGACAGCACGCCGGCCGCCAGCACAAGCGCCAGCGCGGTGGCGATGAGCAATTCCGGCACGGAGAACCCGCGGCACCCTGTCAATCCGGCCTCCTGGTCCGCACGCCGACGAGCCGGATCGTTTCGACCCACGAGGCCGAGCCGCCCACGGACCGCGCGGGCGGCACGTCGCGACGCAGCACCACCACACGCAGCACGATCGTCCGTGGCGGCACACGACCATCGTCTGGCTCGACCGACCAGCGCCGGGTGAACATCGCCCCGGTCGGGGGCGACAATCCGCTTCCCACGGCCACTCCCCCGTCGTCCAGGTAATCGACGAACCCGTCCGTGTCGACGTCAAGCGCGCCGGGCGGTGACATGGCGATGTCGCCCACTGCGGTGCCGTCAACCGCGCATCCCCAGGCCAGCGACTGCAGGTGCTCCAGCTGTCGCGCCGCCAGGCCGGTTGCCATCGTGTTCGCCCGTGAGAGATGCGACACCCTGGAGGCGACCACCAGCAACTGCGCCAGCGCGAGGAAGCCTCCGGCCAGCAGCCCGAGTGCCACCATCACCTCGAGCAGCGTGAAGCCGCGCCGGGCGCCGACGAGGGTCGGGTGCGTCATTGCCGTTCAGAGTGCAATTGGCGGGCCGCAACCGGCGCAGTCGGGGAGGTTCGATTCTCGGCTATTT